>DAOUBY010000249.1:0-6791 GCA_034432325.1 Anaerolineales bacterium | reverse complement strand
TCGAATTTCAAGATTCTGAATAGCGCCTTTTGGAATTCCTTTGTGTATTTCGTGTCCTTCGTGGATAAAGACCTTTTTGCAGTAGACTCATCATTGACTCTCATTCGATTTTGCCTATACTTGAAAAAAAGGAGGCTGATATGACGAACAAACTCACCTGGTACGGACACGCCACCCTCGGACTCGAAAGCGGCGGCTTCAAACTTCTCATTGACCCCTTCTTCACCGGCAACCCCGCCGCCTCCGCCTCCGCCGATTCTGTCGAGGCGGACTTCATCCTCGTCAGCCACGGACACGGCGACCACGTCGGCGACGCCATCGCCATCGCGCAGCGCACCGGTGCCACCGTCATCAGCAACTATGAAATCGCCGGCTGGTTCGAAAAACAGGGCGTTGCAAAAACGCACGGTCAACAACACGGCGGCGGGTTCAAACATCCCTTCGGCTACCTCAAACTGACGCTCGCCTTTCACGGCTCCGCACTGCCCGACGGCTCGAACGGCGGCAACCCGGCCGGCTTCCTGCTCACCACAACCGATGGAAAGAAAATCTACATGGCGCAAGACACCGGTCTGTTTGGCGACATGAAGTTAATCGGCGAGGAAGGTCTCGACCTGGCGGTCATCCCCATCGGCGACAACTACACCATGGGACCCGATGACGCCCTGCGCGCCGTCAAACTGCTCGAACCGAAGGTCGTCATCCCCATCCACTACAACACGTGGGACCTGATTGCGCAGGACGCGAACGCCTGGGCGCAGCGCGTGCAAAAAGAAACCAACGCCAAAGCGGTTGTCCTGAAACCGGGCGGGAGTTACTCACTGTAAAAAAAGCGGAAAGAAGAAAGACCGAGGGCAGTCGCCTTCGGTCTTTTTGCATCGCCGGCGTTCTCTTCACCCCGTTGACCGCAGGCGATGCTCACGCGCGCGATTGCCTCTGTTATCATACCGATATGGACGCCTCCCGCTTTGTCGCCCACAGCCTGCGCGACCCGCGCCTTTTACGCATCCTTGCCGCGGCGCTCGACGCAGTGGACCCGGCGCAGGCGGTTCGGCGCAGCCTCCCAGCCATGAGCGGCAAAGTCTATGGCTTGGGAATTGGAAAAGCCGCCATCCCGATGCTGACAGCCCTTGCGGAGGCGTATCCACTCTCCGGCGCGCTCGCCATCTGCAAACACGCCTCGCCCCTCGACCGAAGCCTGTTCCCGGTTCTTGTGGGCGGGCACCCCATCCCAAACCTGGATTCGCTCCGCGCAGGCGAAGCCGCTTTGCAATTCGTCTCCGCGCTGGGCGAAGACGACACGCTGGTCTGCCTGATCTCCGGCGGCGGCTCGGCGTTGATGACCGCGCCGTACATCCCGCTCGAAGACCTGCAAACGCTCACCTCGCTTCTGCTCGCCTGCGGCGCGCGCATTGACGAGATCAACACCCTGCGCCGCCAGTTGGACCGCGTAAAGGGCGGAGGCTTGGCGCGCGCGACGAGGGCAAAGGTGGTCAGCCTGATTCTTTCGGATGTAATCGGCAGCCCGCTCGAGGCAATTGCCTCCGGTCCCACCTCTCCCAACCCGACAACGAGCGAAGATGCGCTGAGAATTCTCGACAAATATTTTTCGGGCTTAACCATGCAGCCGCTGAAACATAGAGAAGTCTTAAACTTCGTGACTCAGTGGCTCCGTGTTTCAAAACACGCTGAAACCGCCGGCTATGATTTTTCCCGCGTCCAAAACGTCATCGTTGGCGACAACCGGCTTGCCTCACAAGCGGCGGCGGAGCAGGCGCGGCGCGAGGGGTTCGAGACGGAGGTGTTGACGAATGAATTGCAGGGGGAGGCGCGCGAAGTTGGCGTGAGGCTTGCCAGATGGCTGAAAGAGGAATGTTCGAAAAGGGAACGTCCGTTTTGCCTGATTGCCGGCGGAGAGACGACCGTAACCCTTCGGGGCAACGGCAAAGGCGGGCGGAATCAGGAACTGGCGCTGGCGGCGGCGGTGGAGTTGCGCGGGCTGGAAAGCGCCATGCTCATTGCGCTGGCAACGGACGGCGAGGACGGTCCCACCGATGCGGCAGGAGCGGCGGCGACGGGGGAGACCTGTCAGCGGGGGGAAAGGCTGGGGTTGGACGCGGCAGACTATTTGTCCAGAAATGATGCGTACCATTACTTCGAGGCGTTGGGCGACTTGATTCGCAGTGGTCCAACGGGGACGAATGTCAACGACCTTGTCTTTTTGATCGGGCAGTGAGCAAGCCTGTTGACAAGCGTTTGAAAAAGTTATATTATTAGTTTGTTGCCACAACATACTAATTATGAAAAAGACCATTGACCAGGCGCGCGTTCGGGAAGCCAATTTATCTCTGGTTCTGAGGAACATTTATGACCGGGCGCCTGTTTCCCGCGCCAGGCTGGCAGTGATGACGGAATTGAACAAGTCCACGGTTTCGAGCCTGGTGGAGGATTTGCTTGCCCGCGGGCTTGTGCGTGAGGCGGGCGTCAATTCAATGGGGACGGGACGCCCTGCCACGCTGCTGGAGGTCAATCCGCAGGCGGGAGGGGTGATCGGCGCGGAATTGGGGGTGGATTTTGTGGCGGCGGGGCTGATGAATTTTGCCGGGCAGATGCTTTGGCGGCAGAAGGTGAAGGCAGATCCATTCGAGGAGCAGGCAAAGACCATCAGTCAGACGCTGGAACTTGTGGATGAGGCAATCGGCAGGTGCCGCGATTTGGGTCTTCGAGTGCTGGGGCTGGGGCTGGCGGCGCCTGGCACGGTGGATTTGCAGGAAGGCGTGATGATTTTTTCGCCCAATTTGCGCTGGCATGATGTTCCCCTGCGGAAGATTTTTTCGGAGCATACCGGCTTGAGGGTGTTCGTCGAGAACGATGCCAATGCGGCGGCTGTGGCGGAGCATTTGTTTGGCGTGATGCGCCAGGTGAGGGATTTTATTTTCATCTATGCAGGGGTGGGAGTGGGAGGCGGTCTGTTTCTGAACGGGAAGTTGTATCGCGGTCAAAACGGCTATGCCGGTGAGATTGGGCATATTGCCATGATGACGGCAGGGCACGATGAGTTGTGTCTGTGCGGGAACCCGGGCTGTTGGGAGACGTATGCCAATCAGCGGGCGGTCATCCGCGAGGTGGAGGCGCTGCTGCGGGAGGGACGCGCCAGTTTGATTCCCGCTTTGATGGCGGAACGCGGGGAGCCGGCGCCCACGCTGGAGGTGATCAGGCAAGCCGCAGAGGCTGGCGATGAGGCGGCGGTTGAGGCGTTCGAGAGGGTGGGTCACGCTATGGGGTTGGGGATTGCGGGAATTGTGAATATTTTCAATCCGGAAAAGGTGGTTGTCGGCGGGGCGTTGAGTGCGGCAAGCGATTATCTTCTTCCCACGGTGAGGGAGGTGGTTTCACAGCGGGCTTTGAACGATGTGTTGAAACGAACGGATGTGATTCCATCGGTGTTCAGCGACGATGCCAGTCTGTTTGGCGCAGCGGCCATTGTGGTGGAGGACATTTTATGGAATCCGTCGAGCGTTGGTTATGAAAGGAGGTGATGGCAGAGACAAACCCTCATTTGCGTTTGCGCGTTTGAAAAGTCTGTTCCATTTATCAAACAAGGAGAGAAGAATGAACAAAAAACTGTATCTGTTGACGACCCTGCTCCTGGCGGCGGCGCTGATCCTTTCCGCCTGCGGTCCGAAGGCTTCGAAGGTGGAAGTGTTTTCCTGGTGGACCGGCGGCGGTGAGGCGGCTGGTCTCGAAGCCATGATCAAGGTCTTCAATGCGAAGTATCCCAATATCGAGTTCATCAATGCGGCGGTGGCGGGCGGCGCTGGTACGAACGCCCGCGCCGTGCTGGCAACCCGTCTGCAGGCTGGCGATCCGCCCGATTCGTGGCAGGGGCATGCAGGTCAGGAATTGATCGGCACGTACGTGGCTGGCAATCAAATCAAGCCGTTGAACGACTTGTATCAGTCGGAAGGCTGGCTGGCTGTCATGCCGCAAACGTTGATTCCGTTGATTTCGGATAACGGCAACATCTATTCGGTGCCGGTCAACATTCACCGCGCGAATGTGTTGTGGTACAACCCGGCGGTGCTCCAAGCCAACGGGGTTTCGGTGCCGACCACCATGGATGAATGGTTCGCCGCGATGGACGCTCTGCAAGCCGCCGGCGTGACTCCGCTGGCGCTCGGCGAGCAGTGGACCAAGATGCACCTGATGGAAACCGTCCTGCTCGGAACGCTCGGACCCGACAAATACAACGGTCTGTGGACCGGTGCGACGGACTGGGGCAGCGCCGAGGTCACCAAGGCGCTGGAGAATTACCAGAAGGTGTTGACCTATGCCAACAGCGATTCCGCTTCGCTTTCGTGGCAGGATGCCGCCAAACTGGTGGTTGACGGCGACGCCGCTTTCAACGTGATGGGTGACTGGGCGGAAGGCTACTTCCGCGAACTGGGCAAGACCCCCAAGACCGATTACGGCTGGGCTCCTGTGCCGGGCAGCGTCGGCGTCTTCCAGTTCCTCTCCGACTCGTTTGTGCTGGCGGTCGGCGCGCCGGATGAAGAGGCGGCGATTGCCTGGTTGAAGGTGGCAGGCTCGAAGGAAGGTCAGGAAGCGTTCAACCCGGTCAAGGGTTCGATCTGCGCCCGCACCGACTGCGATAAGAATCTCTTCGGCGAGTATCTGCAGTCTGCCATGGATGACTGGGCGAGCAATACGGTGGTCGGTTCGCTGACTCACGGTGTGGTTGCCAACGACTCGTGGAAGTCGGAAATTGACACGGCGCTCGGGTTGTTCATTCAGGATGGCAATCTGGCGAATTTCCAAAGCGCGCTGGTTGCCGCCTGCAAGAATTCCGGTCCGTGCAAGTAAAAGTTGAGTAAAATATCGAGGCTCCGTGATTGCGCGGAGCCTCGAATGTTTAATGAGAGGCAGCCCCCATGTCGAGAGATAAAGACCGATACCTGTCCATCCTGTTGATTTCGCCGTCCATTCTGGCTGTGCTGATTTTTATTTACGGGTTCATTGCCTGGTCGGTACGGGTTTCGCTGAGCGAGTGGAAGGGACTCAACCCCGATTACACGTGGGCAGGGCTGAAGAATTACATCAATTTGTTTTCCGATCCGCGCTTTCAGGTGGACATTCGGAATACGTTGATTTTTACCGGCGTGTTCGTGGCGGGCAGTATTCTGCTCGGTTTCTTTCTGGCGGTGATGCTCGATCAGGGTTTGAAGGGGGAAGGGTTCTTCCGCAGTCTGTTTCTCTTTCCGATGGCGATTTCATACATCGTCACCGGGGTGGTCTGGCGCTGGTTGATGAATCCCGCCACGGGCGACCGCTTGAGCGGATTCAACCTGTTATTTTCCTATCTGCATCTTGATTTTCTCATCAATAAATGGCACACCACCGAAAACTGGGGCATTGCGGCGATTGCGCTGGCGGCAATCTGGCAGATGTCTGGCTATACCATGGCGATTTATCTGGCGGGTTTGCGCGGGATACCCGATGAGTTGCGCGAAGCCGCGCGGATTGACGGGGCAAACGAATTTCAGATTTACCGTTACATCATCCTGCCGTTGTTGTCGCCGGTGACGCTCAGCGCCCTGATTATTTTGGGGCACATGTCGCTCAAGGTGTTCGACCTGATCATTGCGGTGGCAGGGAAGCAATTGCCGCTGGACGTGCCTGCCATTTACATGTGGCAGACGACCTTCGACGGTCTCTTTTACGGGCGCGGCGCGGCAATCGGGATCCTGCTGCTGGTCAGCGTTGCGGTGCTGATCATCCCCTACATCCGTTACACCCTCAAGACGGAGACGCAGCAATGAAGAAACTCCGCATCGGCAAAAACTGGCTGTATCTTCCTCTGATCGCCATGGCGATCTTTTACCTCATTCCCATGTATGTGATGGTGGTGACGGGTTTCAAGAGTTTTGCAGAGGTGGACCTGAAGACGATGTGGAATCTGCCGCAGGGCATCCACTTCGATAATTACATCGAGGCATATTCCAAACTGGCGCCGTCGCTGTGGAACAGTTTCATCATGGTCATACCGGCGGCGGTCATCTCGTCCATGCTGGGTTCGTTGAACGGATACATCCTTGCCAAGTGGAAGTTTCGCGGCGCGGATTTCATCTTCCCCTTCATTTTGTTTGGGATGTTCATCCCCTATCAGGCTATTTTGATTCCGCTGGTGATTTTCATCAACAGCACGCTGCGCCCGATTGGGCTGGGCGGGATTCCCTCCCTGATTTTGGCGCACATCATCTATGGCATTCCCATCACCACCCTGACCTTCCGCAACTACTATGCCAGCCTGCCGCAGGAATTACTCGAAGCCGCAAAGATTGACGGCGCAGACATGCTGGGGATCTACCGCTACATCCTTCTGCCGATTTCCATTCCCAGTTTTGTGGTGGTGTTGATCTGGCAGTTCACGTCGGCATGGAACGATTTTCTGTTCGCGGTGGTGCTCACGGGCAACCGTTCGTGGCCCATTACGGTGGCGCTGAACAACATGGCGGGCAGTCAGATCATTGCCTGGAATGTGCAGATGGCGGGGTCTCTGCTTGCCGCCCTGCCCACTCTGTTGGTGTATATCTTTTTAGGGCGTTATTTCCTGCGCGGCTTGCTGGCGGGTTCGCTCAAGGGGTAGGCGGCGGTCAATCGGATTCGGACGGGCTGTTGAGCGGAAGATCAGCAGCCCGTTTGTTTTTATTCAACCAGGAGTTACGCAAAACCCTGCGTAGAGCGCGTTCTCTAACGCGCAGACTGGATAATCAACGTTAGAGAACGTTGAT
>DAOUBY010000248.1:0-12997 GCA_034432325.1 Anaerolineales bacterium | reverse complement strand
CCACGAAGGACACGAAGTGCACAAAGAAATTCCAAAAGGCGCTATTCAGAATCTTGAAATTTGATGTAAGATGATTTAAAAAACTTCGTGGCATTTGTGTTCTTCGTGGTAAGAAAAGGTTTTTTCAGTGCAGTCACGAGTACTTCCGTATCGCCAGCACCGCGTTATGACCGCCGAAACCGAAGGCATTGCTGATCGCCAGCGTGATCTTCTTCTCGCGCGCCTGGTTGGGGACGTAGTCCAAATCGCATTCGGGATCGGGCGTTTGGTAATGGATGGTCGGCGGCAGGATGCCCTCCCGCACCGCCTGCACACAGAAAATGGCTTCCAAGGCACCGGTTGCGCCCATCATGTGCCCCGTCATGGATTTGGTGGACGAAATCGGAATTTGATACGCCCGCTCGCCAAACGCCGCTTTGACCGCCCGCGTTTCAGACTGGTCGTTTAGCGGCGTGCCGGTTCCATGCGCATTGATGTACCCCAACTCATCATCGTTTGCGCGGGCCGAGTCGAGCGCCATGCGCATTGCCGCCGCGCCGCCCGCGCCGCTCTCATGCGGCGCAGTGACGTGAAACGCGTCGGCGGTTGCGCCGTAGCCTGCCAGTTCCGCCAGAATGTTCGCGCCCCGTTTCCGCGCGTGCGACTCGCGCTCCAGCACCAGCACCGCCGCCCCCTCGCCCATCACCAGCCCGTCGCGGTTCTTATCGAAAGGCTGGGGCGTCATCGAAAAATCATCGTTGCGGCGCGACATCGCCCCCACGCGGTCGAACGCCGCCACACCCACCGGGCAAATCGTCGCCTCGGTGGCGCCTGCCAAAGCGGCGTCAATCATCCCTGCCTTCAACATCAGGAACGCCGTGCCAATCCCATCCGCGCCCGAAGCGCACGCCGAAGCCACCGAAAAGCACGGTCCTTTGATTTGAAAATCAATCGCAATCATGCCCGAAGCGCCGTTCGGCATCAGCATTGGGATGAGAAACGGGCTGACACGGCGCGGACCCTCCGTGTAATTGGTGATCACCGCATCGCTCAACGACTTGATCCCGCCAATTGCCGATGAAACCAGCACGCCGATCCGCCCGGAGTTCTCCTCGGTAATCTCCAGCCCCGAACTGGCAATGGCATCCTTGGCTGCGGCAATCGCCAGCTGTTCAAAGCGGTCGCGGCGGCGCGCCTCTTTTGCATCCATATAATTTTCGGGCGCAAAATTTTTCACCTCCGCCGCAATGTGCACGTTGAGCGCCGACGGGTCGAAATGCGTAATCCGCCCCACCCCCGAAACGCCGTTGACCGCATTGCGCCAACTCTCTTCCACCGTCAACCCCAGCGGGTTGACCGTCCCCATGCCGGTAATGACAATTTTTTCCATTAACACCTCACAATTCGATTGACTTACGCAATACTTCACGAATGCGCGTACCTGGCGGTCTCTACCGCCGTACTTGCGTGCTGCACAAAGAGCGCAAGGTAGGCAGTTTTTTGTGATCCATTGATACGCACTAGTAAAACCCCAACCTCATCTCCTCGTCACGCCGCAAACAGACGACGCATCCTGCCGCGCCGCCGCCTGCTTCTGCGCAAAAAGCCTTTTCTCCCCGCTTCCTTTCCTACTCACCCGCCTTCGGAATATATTCCCCTTCCACCCATTCCTCGCCGCCCGGCCCGACCTCCTTCTTCCAAATCGGCACGATTTCCTTCAAGCGGTCAATGCCATAACGCGCCGCTTCGAAGACGCCGGTATCGCGGTGCGCCGCCGTGCAGGCAATCAGAACTGTTGGAGTCTTTGGGTAGAGTTTGCCGATGCGCTGGACGATGGCAATGCCCTCGATGCTTTCCCAGCGCGCGCGGATTTCATCCGCAACCTGTTTCATCTTTGCTTCCGCCATCGGGATGTACGCTTCATATTCGAGATATTCCGTCTGGTGAGCGTCGCCCCGCTTCGTCTCGCCGCGCACCATGCCGGCAAAGATCGCCGCCGCGCCCGTGGACGCGAGCGTGATTTTCGCCAGCAGGTCGTTCAGGTCAATTTCGTCCTCGGTAATCGAAAAGATCGTTGGAAAGTTTGCAGGGTGCATGATGAAACCTACCCTCCGCTGACGGGTGGAAACAGCGCCATCTCGGCATTCGGCGGAATGACCGCCTCCTCGAAGGCGTACTCGCGGTTGATGGTAATCAACACGCTCTTCAGGGATTCGCCCAGGTTGGGATACTCGGCGGCAAGTTTCTCCTTCAACCCCCGCACGGTCATGCCTTCGGGAATCTCCAGTTCCAGCGATTTGGTCCCTGCGCGGTCGCGGATGGTGGCAAAAAACAACAATCGGATTTTATTCATTGACAACGTCTCCACTCTGCCCGCCGTGCTTCTCGACAAGGCGGATGTTTTGAATGCGCATCGTCTTTTCGGCGGCTTTTGCCATGTCGTACACCGTCAGCGCCGCCACCGAAACCGCCGTCAACGCTTCCATTTCCACCCCGGTTTTGCCGGTCACTTTGGCGGTGGCGGTAATGACCACGCCGGGCAGAGAATCGTCCAGCGCAAGGTCCACATCCACTTTGGAGAGTGGAAGAGGATGACATAACGGAATCAGGTCCGAGGTCCGTTTGGAAGCGGCGATGCCGGCAATTTGCGCCACGGTCAACACATCGCCCTTCTTGATCTGTCCCGCGCGAATCAACTCCAGCGTCTCGCGCTTCATGTGGACTTCGCCGCGGGCAACCGCCGTCCGTTCGGTATCCGGCTTGTGACCGACGTCCACCATGCGGGCGCGTCCATGTTCATCGAGATGAGTCAGTTTGTTGGGCATGCGCTGATTATATCGAAGATTTGAAGTGTTATAATCCCTGCCCTATGGAAAACCTGCTCGGACGCCAGTTGAATTACAAAGTGCAGACGCCCGTGTACGAGGGACCGCTCGATTTGCTCCTCAACCTCATCGAGCGCGCCGAACTGGACATTACCACCGTCTCCCTCGCCTCGGTCACCGACCAATACCTGGCGCATATCAACAGCCTCGAACACCTCAACGCCGACGAAATTTCCGCCTTTTTGGTAATCGCCGCGAAACTGATTCAGATCAAGTCCGAAGCGCTTCTTCCCCGCCCGCCCGTCCGTGAACCCGGCGAGGAAGATACGGGGCAGGCGCTGGTGGATCAATTGAAACTCTACAAGCGCTTCAAGGAAATCGGCGAATGGCTGTACGCCCGTCAGCAAGCCAACCTGCGGACGTATCTGCGCGTCGCACCGCCCCCCAAAGTGGAGCCAAAACTGGACCTCTCGAACATCACGCTGGAAAAACTGGTCGCTGCAGCGGAGGAGGTCTTCTCGCGCGAAAAAGCCCGCAAACCGCTTGGGACGGTCATCGCCGCCCCGCGCGTGACCATCCGCGAAAAGATCGAACTGATCACCAAGACGTTGAAAACCGTCCAGCGCACCGCCTTCAGCGCGTTGATCAAAGACAGCAAGTCGCGCCTTGAAATTGTCGTCACCTTTCTGGCGATGCTCGAACTCATCAAACGCTACCGCATTCAGGCGCATCAGGAAGGTCTATTCGGCGACATCGAACTCGATCGCCTGGAAGACTGGTCGGAAGACGAGGAAATCGAAATCGAATTCGAATGAACTTTTATTGGTATGGATTTTCTCTGCGCTCTCCTTGCTCGGCAGCACTACAGTAAAACGTGGAATCTGCCAGCAGGGAAAAATCAGCCACAGATTATCACGGATTGGAATAAAAAATCCGTGTAAATCTGTGCTGATCCGTGGCAAAAAATCCAACCACGGGTTAAGTGCAGTTCTACCCCTTGCTCTAAAAATTCGTTAAATTCGAATCATTCGATGCCAGGCAAACATGCAGTGCAACGCTCAGTGGTCAGGTCTCTGCGCCTGACCGCTTTTGTCTGAGAAGAATTTCCGCCACCCACAATCCAAGCAGCGCCCCCGCGTTATCGAACGCCAGCACATCCCAGAGCGAAGCATTGCGCCCCGGCACAAAAGACTGATGAAATTCATCGGTCAGCGCGTACAACACGGCAAACAGCCAGGCAAGCCGGCGGCGCCGTCCATCCCAGCCCAGCCCGCGCCAATACGACGCCGCCAGCAAGCCATATCCCAGCATGTGACCGCCCTTTTTGACGAGACGGTCGAGGCGGTTGAAATCCGGCAGGCTCTCCGAAGGTTGGGCGGAGAACACAAAAATGACCAGCATCACCAGCAAGGCGGGAAGCCAACGGGGTACAATTCGATTCGACATGCGCCCAATTGAACCACAAAAAAATGAAGTTCTGCTCAGAGAAGGCAGCCACTGGCTGTACTTCACCCAGCCGCATCAAGTGATTCAAGCGCTGGCGCTGCAGGAGGTCATCCCCGCCTTGCGCCAGATTCAGGATTTGGTGGAAAACAGAAACTGGCACGCTGCAGGCTTTCTCAGTTACGAAGCCGCGCCGGCATTCGACAACGCGCTTCAAACCAGACCTCTGACCGGCTTCCCCCTCCTCTGGTTTGGATTCTACCCCCCGCCCCGCCTCGTTTCCCTGCCCGAACCTGCCTCGCCCCAACCAGCCCTCACCTGGTCCCCCGCCGTTGACCGCCAGACCTACAACCACGCCATCGCACAAATCAAAGAACACATCGCCCGCGGACGCACCTATCAGGTCAACTACACCATGCGCCTGCGCGCCGACTTCAATACCGACCCGTGGAACTTTTTCCTCCACTTCGCCCAAACCCAAAACAATCACGCCGCCTACCTCGACACGGGGCGGTTCGTTATCGCTTCCGCTTCGCCGGAACTCTTCTTCACGCTCGACGGCGAGACCATCACCTGCCGCCCCATGAAGGGAACCGCACGCCGCGGCCGGACCACCCTCGAAGACCGGGAGCAGGCGCAATGGCTGCACGCCTCCGAAAAGAACCGCGCCGAAAACGTCATGATCGTGGACATGATTCGCAACGACCTCAACCGCATTGCCCGCGTCGGAAGCGTTCACGTCCCCCAACTGTTCGCCGTCGAAAAATATCCCACCCTCTGGCAAATGACCTCCACTGTCACCGCCCACACCGCCGCCCCGCTGACGGAAATCTTCAAAGCGCTCTTCCCCTGCGCCTCCATTACGGGCGCGCCGAAGGTCAGCACCATGAAAATCATCGCCGCCCTCGAAACAACCCCGCGCGCAATTTACACAGGCAGTATCGGGTATATTGCTCCGGGGCAAAAGGCTTCTTTCAATGTGGCTATACGCACAGCCTGGATTGACCGCGACTCCCAAACCGCCGAATACGGCGCAGGCGGCGGCATCGTTTGGGATTCCGCCAGCGCGGATGAATACGCCGAAGCCCTGCTCAAAACCCGCGTCCTGACCGAAGCGCACCCCGCCTTTTCTCTGCTCGAAACCATGCGCTGGACACCTCACGAAGGCTTCTTTTTGCGGGAAAAGCACATCGCCCGCCTGCTGGACTCCGCCGAATACTTCGACTTTCCCGCGCCCTCCCAAACCACGCTCGAAACATATCTGGATGACATTGCCTCCCGCTTCACATCCCCTCAGCGCGTCAGGATTTTGCTTGCTCCAAACGGCGAATTAAGTTTCACCGCGCAGGCATTGCCAACGGCGAATCCCTCCCAGCCATTGAAAGCCGCGCTTGCAAAACAAGCCGTGAATTCCGCAGATGCGTTTCTCTTTCACAAAACCACCCATCGCCAGGTGTACGAAACCGCCCTGCAAAATTCTCCCGGCGCAGACGATGTCCTCCTGTACAACGAACGCGGCGAATTGACCGAGTTCACCATCGGCAACCTGCTCGTCCGCATGGACGGCAAGCTCTACACCCCGCCCGTCTCGTGCGGAGTGCTGCCCGGCGCCTTTCGCGCCCACCTGCTGGAAACCGGGCAAGCCCAGGAAAGAGTCATCCGGCGGGAAGAGTTGGCTGCATGCACCGAACTCTTCCGCATCAACTCAGTAAGAGGACGGCAGAAGGTCGTTATCATAAATTACAGAGTATTGCCTAAATAGCAGTAAAACCTTCACATGCAAACGGCGTTCTCTAAAAGAGCGTTTTCAAATTCATGTTCTAACCATAGATGAACACCGACAAATTGGATTTTCAGACTCTCAGTTGCTCTGTCGCAAAGATGTTTTTTGGGGGAGCGTACTGGGTGTTCTCTAACGCCCGGTTGCGCTAGCGAGCGCAAAATACGCAAGGACTTTTGCATGATTGCAACAAAGCAACTCTCAGTGTTTATCCGCGTTCATCTGCGGTGCATCCCAATTTATAAAACACTTTCCAGCGCCAGCAGCGGATGCCAAGGGTGGCTGTTGAAAATCGAATCGAGGTTGGGGACGTTTGCTTTATAATGTCTTAGAGAACGCCTGAAGTTAGAAACAGGCAACTGCATCATGCCATTCTGCAAAGCGCCATCTGCACACAACGACAATGGAGGACTCCATGAACCATAAAAACGAAGCGGTCATTCTGAGCGCGGTACGCACGCCCATCGGCAAGTTCCAGGGAGCATTGAGCAGTATTCCCGCCACACAGTTGGGGGCAATTGCGGTCAAAGCCGCGGTGGAACGGGCGGGCATTGACCCGGGCGAAATCGAAGAAGTCATCATGGGCAACGTGGTACAGGCAGGCGAGGGGCAGGCGCCCGCCCGCCAGGCAGGCATCCACGGCGGAGTCCCTGCGACGGTTGGCGCCAGCACCATCAACAAAGTCTGCGGGTCGGGGTTAAAAGCCGCCATGCTTTCGGCGCAGGCAATTCGGGCGGGCGACGCCGATCTGTTCGTGGCAGGCGGCTTCGAGTCCATGAGCCGCGCGCCGTATCTCGTTGCGGGGCGTTCAGGCGAATTGAAATTCGGCAATCAGGCGCTCACCGACGCTCTGCTCAACGACGGCTTGTGGGACCCCTTCGAAAATTGGGGGATGGGGATGGCGGCTGAATTCATCGCAGACGAGTACGAGGTCACGCGCGAAGCGATGGATCAGTTTGCGCTTCGCTCCCACGAACGGGCTGTGGAGGCTCAAGAAAAAGGCTGGTTCAACGCTGAGATCGTTCCCGTCCAAATTGCGGGGCGCAAAGGCGCGGTCACGGAGGTGACGCAGGATGAAGGTCCGCGAAAGGATACGACGCTGGAGACGCTCGCCAAACTCAAGCCTGCTTTCAAAGCGGACGGCAAGGTCAGCCCCGGCAACTCATCGCAGATGAGCGACGGCGCGGCGGCAGTGGTGATTTCCTCCCGCGCCTACGCCGAGAAACACGGACTCAAGCCGATGGCGCGCATCGTGGGCTACGCACAGGCGGCGGTCGAGCCGAAATATCTGTTTGCCGCACCCGCTTACGCCATGCCAAAACTGCTGAACAAAATCGGCTGGACTTTTGCCGATGTGGATTTGATCGAACTCAACGAAGCCTTCGCAGCGCAAGTGCTTGCCGACGGCTACGCCCTCACCGACCAGGGCTGGGACTGGGACAAGGTCAACGTCAACGGCGGCGCAATTGCCATCGGGCATCCGCTGGGCGCAAGCGGCACACGCGTGCTGGTGACCCTGCTCCATGCGTTGAAGAATCGCGGGCTGAAACGCGGCATCGCCTCGCTGTGCCTGGGCGGCGGCGAAGCGGTGGCGATGGCGGTGGAGATCGAAGGCTGAAAAACAAGCATCTGAAGCAATGGCAAAATCAAAACTATGTCCCATCCCACCCTCCCCCTCATTGAAGCGCGCGGCACACACCGCGAAGTCGGACGGCAGATCGGCGGGCAGTGCAGGGAACGGATACAGTCCATGCTTGCCGGTCTGCGGGACGAACTGCCGCCCGGCGTCACCTGGGAGGCGATGCTCGACCAGAGCCGGGTCTATCTTGCGCACAGCCGCGCCGTATATCCGCAATACATCGAAGAACTCGAAGGCATCGCCGAAGGCGCAGGCGTGTCTTTCGACGAGGTCTTCGTCACCATGTGCGAGGAACTCTGGGAAAGTTTCGCGTGGCGCGGCTGTACCGACATGGCGGCGCGCGGCAAAGCCACCGCCGACGGCACGACTCTGATCGCACACACCAACGACCTCCTGCCGAAGACCGAAGCGATGCTGGCGCTGCTCAAAGTTCGGGCGGGGGATGAACCGGAGTTCCTCGGCGTTTCAGCGGGCGGCATTGCCATCAGCGCGGGATACAACGCCGCCAAAATCAGCCTGACCGGCAATCAACTCGACAGCAACGATGTGCGCCCCGGCGTGCCGCGTCTGCTGGTCGTGCGCGCCATTTTGGGGTCGCGCACACTGAGCGAAGCCATGAGCCACTGCCTGCTCCCCACCCGCGCTTCCAGTTACAACAACGTCATCGCCGACGGAAGCGGGGAAGTCTATTCGATGGAAGGCTCGGCGACGGACATGGAAGCGATTTACATCAAGGACGATGTGATGGCGCACGCCAATCATTACGTTGCTCCGTCCATGCGCCGCTTCGAACGAGACCGAAGCGTGATCGCCAGCTCGATCATCCGCCACAACCGGGCGGAATACCTGCTCCGCCAGAACTACGGCAAACTGACGCCCGAACGTTTCCGCGCGCTTCTGGCTGACCACGCCGGCTACCCCGCATCCATTTGCAAGCACGGACTGGAAACACAGACCGTCTTCAGCATCATCATTCAGGTGGAAACGCTCAAGTCGTGGATCGGGCGCGGTCACGCCTGCGAGACGGAATATGTAGAATACCAACTCGAGCCGTACCAGGCGTAAGCGGCGTTCTCCAACGTCATTGCGCTGGACACAATTTCGCACAACATGACCGAAATCCAATCCCTGTTTCCTGAAACCTATGAAGCCTCGCGCGAGCGGTTTCGAAACAACCTCACCGCCATACAATCCTTGTGGGGCAGCGCAGCGCTCCATCAACATAAACTGCCCGGCGATGAAGACCTGACCATTGACTGGATTTATTCCGACGCCGCAGAAATCAATCAGAAGGTCTTCATCCTGACCACCGGCGAACACGGCGTGGAGGGGTACGTCGGCTCGGCGATGATGCAACTCTTCATCGAAAAGTATCTGCCCAGGTTCGATCCGCGCACGACGGGCATTTTGCTCGTCCACGCCATCAACCCGTGGGGGATGAAACATCACCGACGCGGCAACCGCGACAACATTGACCTCAACCGCACCTTCCTGTACAACCTCGACCACGACCCAGCCTTCAACCCCGCCTACGACAAAATTGCCCGCTTCCTCAATCCCGGCACGCCGATTACAAACCTGTTTTTCGAAGATATTGCCTACGTCATACAGTTGTTCTGGCACATCGCCCGCATGGGCATGAGGAATTTCCGCTACGCCCTCCTGCTCGGACAGTACCGCCACCCGCAGGGTCTGTACTACGGCGGGACAAAACGCCCCGAAGAAACCCAGACCCTGATGAATCTCTACAAGCGCATGATGGCTTCCTACGACCAAATCCTGCACCTCGACATGCACACCGGCTACGGTCCGCGGTACCAGATGAGCCTGGTTAACTCCGCACTGGATAAAAACCCCTCGGAGTTTTACGAAAAGCGCTTCAACTACCCGCTCGTGGTTGCCGCCACCGCCGACGAGTTCTACGCCATCCGCGGCGACATGGTGGATTACGAGTACGCGCTCTGGCAGAATGAGTTCACCGGCAAACGGTTCTTTGCCACCGCCTTCGAGTTTGGCACCCTGGGCGATACGATGTACGGTTTGTTCCAAAGCCCGCGCGTGATGATTCACGAAAACCGCGCCTGGTGGCACGGCGCGAGGAATGCGACCCTGCTCGCCAAAGCCAGACACGGCTTCGAGGAACTTTTCAACCCAGCCGCCAAAGCATGGAAGGAAAAAGCCCTCGCCGACGCCGACCGAGCCTTCAGCGGCATCCTGTCGGCAGAAGGATATGTGTAGTGCAAGTCTATTTGCGATTTTGTAATTGACACAACCGAAGTTCCCCTGTAAACTCTAATCACTCCGATGGGGAGTAGCCCCCGAACAGGTTTCGGGTCTGGCAGTCGTCAGGACGTGGCGCAAACGCCACCGGCTGCCTGGATGGAAGCGCAAGACCATCGCCTTCGAGGCGGTGGTCTTTTTCTTTTCCCCGCCTCACAACGAGAAAAGGAGAATCCCATGTCCACAAAATCTGCCCTGCGAAGGTATTGGAAGCCCGCCCTCGCCACATCCGCCCTCTTCTGGCTCGAAGAACTTCTCGCCATCTGGCTGGATATTCTTTCGGCGCTCGCGGTGATTCTCCTGGCGGGTCCCATTTTGCTGTTCAACCATTTCGTTTTCAAATCCGCCACACCCGGAAAAGAAGACATCACACCACAGGAGTTCAACCTTAACCATGAAATCAAGTAACCACTGGCACACCAAAAGCAAGGACGAGGCGTTTGCCGAACTCCATAGCGCAGAATCAGGTCTAAGTCAGAAAGAGGCGGAGGCGCGGCTTGCACAATATGGACCGAACGAGATTCAAGCCGCGCATCGCGTCTCGCCGTGGGAAATCCTGTTCGAGCAGTTCAAGAATGTGCTCATCCTCATCCTGCTGGGCGCAACCGCCATCTCGTTCTTTTTGGGGCACGGAGTCGAGTCCATCGTCATCGCGGTCATCGTGCTGTTTGCGGTGGGACTGGGCTTCGTGCAGGAATATCGCGCCGAACGCGCCATTGACGCTTTGCGCCAGATGGCGGCGCCGATGGCAACCGTGCTGCGCGACGGCGAAGAAAGAAAAATCCCTGCGCGCGATGTGGTTCCAGGCGATGTGGTCATCCTGCACACGGGCGACCGCATTCCTGCCGACGGGCGCGTCATCGAGTCGATCAACTTGCAGGTGGAGGAAGCCGCGCTGACGGGCGAATCCGTCCCCGTGGAAAAACATACCGCCCCGCTTCCATCCGACCCTTCGACAGGCTCAGGGCAAGCCTTGCCTGTGGGCGACCGACGAAACATGGTCTACGCTGGAACCGCCGTCACCTACGGGCGCGGGCGCGCGCTGATCGTGGCAACGGGCATGCAGACCGAGTTCGGCAAGATCGCCCAACTCCTGCAAACCGTGGAAACCACCCGAACCCCCCTTCAGCAAAACCTCGACAAGGTCGGCGCAACGCTGGCGCGCGCGGCATTCGTCGTCGTTGCCATCATCGTCGCGCTTGGGCTCCTGCGCGGACAGCCCTTCATCGAAATGCTCATCTTTGGCATTGCGCTGGCGGTGGCGGTGGTGCCTGAGGCGCTGCCCGCCGTCGTCACCATCTCCCTCGCCATCGGCGTGCAGAAGATGGTCAAACGCAATGCGCTCATCCGCCGCCTGCCCGCCGTGGAGACGCTCGGCAGCACCTCCGTCATCTGTTCCGACAAAACAGGCACACTGACCAGGGACGAAATGACCGTGCGCAAAATCTACGTTGCGGGTCAGGTGTTCACGGTGAGCGGATCGGGTTACTCACCCGAGGGTCACTTCTCCACCAACGGCGGCGCGCCCAGCGAAATCAGCGGCGAACTGAAACAACTGCTCACCGCCGCCGTCCTCGCTTCGGATGCGAAACTCATCAAAAACGGAAGCAGCGGCGCAGAAGGCGGCTGGGACATCAAAGGCGACCCAACGGAGGGAGCGCTGGTCGTTGCCGCCGCCAAGGCGGGGGTCCACAAAGAAGCGCTGGATCGAATCTCTCCGCGCGTGCAGGAGATTCCCTTCACATCCGAATCCAAACGCATGACCACGCTCCATCGAACGGAGCAGGGCATCGTCGCCTACACCAAGGGCGCCCCCGAAATCATTCTGGAAAATTGCGATTTCATCCTGACCGCACAGGGCGTAAAGAAACTGGACGACGCGGCCCGCGCACAAGCGCTGGAGACGGCAAAGGATTTTGCCAGCCAGGCTTTGCGCGTGCTTGCCATCGCTTCGAAACCCGACGCCGCGCTTGACTCTGCCCAAACAGGCATGACCTTCCTCGGGCTGACGGGCATGATTGACCCGCCGCGCCCCGAGGCAAAAGCGGCAATCGCCGTGTGTGAAGAGGCGGGGATTCGCCCCGTGATGATCACGGGCGACCATCCCCTCACGGCGCAGGCGGTGGCGCGCGAACTGGGTCTGCTCAAAACGGGACGCGTGGTCACTGGCGCGGAACTGGACGCCATCTCGGACGAAGAGTTCAAGCGCGAAGTGGAAACCATTGACGTGTACGCCCGCGTTTCCCCCGCGCACAAGTTGCGCGTGGTCACTGCATTGCAGGCAAACAATCACATCGTTGCCATGACAGGCGACGGCGTGAACGATGCGCCCGCCCTCAAAAAAGCGGACATCGGCATCGCCATGGGCATCACCGGCACCGATGTGACCAAGGAAGCCGCCGCCATGACCCTGACCGACGACAACTTTGCCTCCATCGTCGCGGCGGTGGAGGAAGGGCGCGGAGTGTTCGGCAACATCAAGAAATATCTGATGTACCTGCTTTCCTCGAACATCGGCGAGATCGGCTTGATGGCTGGCTCCGCCCTGCTGGGACTGCCTCTGCCGCTGACCGCCGTGCAGATCCTCTACGTCAACCTCGCCACCGACGGTCTGCCCGCGCTGGCGCTTTCAGTGGATCCGCCCGAAAAGGATTTGATGAAGCGCAAGCCGCGCAACCCGCGCACGGGCATCTTCACCCGCCCTGTGGTTTCGCTGATGGTCGCGGGCGGACTGTGGTCCACGCTCATCAATCTTGGTCTGTTCGTCTGGGCGTTGAACTCGGGGCGCAGCCTCGAAGAAGCGATGACGATGACCTTCGTCTCGCTGGTGCTGGTGCAGTTCTTCAAGGCATACAACTTCCGCTCCGACCGCCACTCGATCTTCAACCGTCCGTTCGAGAACAAGTGGCTGAACACTGCCATCCTATGGGAAGCAGCGCTCCTGCTGTTGATTGTGTACGTCCCTGCCCTGCACGAACCGTTCAGCACCTTCAGCCTGCCGCTCGTGGACTGGGCGATCATCTTTGCCCTCTCGCTGACCATCTCCCCGGT
>DAOUBY010000247.1:0-3287 GCA_034432325.1 Anaerolineales bacterium | reverse complement strand
CTTTTCTTACCATGAAGAACACAAAGACCACGAAGTTTTTTAAATCATCTTGCATCGAATTTCGAGATTCTGAATAGCGCCTTTTGGAATTCCTTTGTGTACTTCGTGTCCTTCGTGGATAAAGACCTTTTTGCAGTAGACTCACGGGATGACATTACCTTGTAAATCCAATTTATCTGTGCTCATCTGAATTCAACCCGTATCCCCAACTCACGTTAAAATAAAGACATGACCACACGCCTCTATCTCATCCGTCACGGCGCAACGCCGCTCACCGCCGAAGACCGCTTCTCCGGCGCCGCCAACATCCACCTTTCCAACGAGGGACGCTCCCAAGTGCAACACCTGGCAGAGCGCCTCGCCGGCGACGACATCCACGCCGTCTATGCCAGCCCGCTCGACAGAACCATGGAAACCGCCGCCATCCTCGCCAAACCGCACCGGCTGGCTCCCATCCCCCGCGACGGCTTGCGCGAAATCAGCCACGGACACTGGGAGGGACTTTCGAGAAAAGAAGTGGCGGAACGCTTCCCCGACGAATACCAGGCTTGGGAATCAGACCCGTTCACCTTCGCCCCATCTGAAGGCGAATCCGGCATCAGCGTACTCGCGCGCGCCCTGCCGGTCATCCGCGAAATCGTTATCAATCACAAAGACGGGAACGTCCTCGTCGTCTCACACAAAGCGACCATCCGCCTGCTCATCAGCAGCCTGCTCGGATTCGACGCACGCGGCTACCGTGACCGTCTCGACCAGGCGCCCGCCAGCCTCAACATCCTCGACTTCAAAGACCCAACCCGCGCCCGCCTCATGCTCTTCAACGACATCTCCCACTACGCCGACCAGCCCAACCGCCCGCACCAACACCTCTCCCCCTGGTGGGACACAGCCTCCCCGCCCGAACCCCAATAACCGCATTCCTGTTGTCATTCCGTTTCAATTGACGAGCAAGTCCCACAGGTGGGCATCTGCTCTGATATAATGCCAAATCTAGCGCTACAACTTCGGAGCAAATCGTATTTCATGACACTCGAACGCGGCACACTCTTACACAAACGTTATCGCATCGTCGAAATCCTCGGGCAGGGCGGCATGGGGTCGGTTTACCGCGCCGTGGACGAAAACCTCGGCGTGGACGTGGCGGTCAAAGAAAACCTCTTCACCACCGACGAATATGCGCGCCAGTTCCGCCTCGAAGCGGTCATCCTGGCAAACCTGCGCCACCCCAACCTCCCCCGCGTCACCGACCACTTCGTCATCGGCGACCAGGGACAATACCTCGTCATGGACTACATCGAGGGCGAAGACCTGCGTCAGCGCATGGAACGGCAGGGCAACATCACCGAAGATGAAGCCATCCTGCTCGGCGCATCCATCTGCGACGCGCTCACCTACCTCCACACCCGCAAACCGCCCATCCTCCACCGCGACATCAAACCCGGCAACGTCAAAATCACCCCCGATGGTCACATCTTCCTCGTGGACTTCGGGCTTGCCAAAGTGCTGCACGGCAACCAGGCAACCACCACCGGTGCGCGCGCCATGACCCCCGGCTATTCCCCGCCCGAACAATACGGCACCGCCCGCACCGACCCCCGCACCGACATCTACTCCCTCGGCGCCACCCTCTACGCCGCCCTGACCGGCATCATCCCCGAAGACGGCTTGGCGCGCGCCATGGACAACACCCAACTCACCCCCCTGCGCAAACGCAACAGCAAAGTCTCGCGCCGCCTTGCCGCCGCCATCGAAAAAGCCATGGGCATAGACCCCGCCGACCGCTTCCAAACGGCGGAAGAATTCAAACGCGCCCTGCTCGGCTCCAAATCCAAAACCCAGCGCCTGCCGGGCGAATACGTCATCCAACCCTCGCCCTCCGAAGGAGAAGAACAAAAAAACCAACCCTCCTCCGAACGGGAAATCAAACCGCTCGCCGCCCTGCGGGAAGAAGCCTCCGCCGAGGAACTGCCCGTCTTCAAACCGCCCAAAAAGAAACGAAAAAAGAACCGCATCCTTCCCAGCCTGCTGCTGATCCTCTTCCTGCTTGCCGCCGGGCTGGTCGGATTCGTGCGCTTCGCCCCAGACCTGCTCCCGCCTCTTCTCAAAGACATTATCCCCGCCCCGCTCATTTCCTTCCTCAACGCGCCCCTGCCTTTTGGCACGGCAACCGCCACCCCCACCGTTGACCTCCTCCCCACCGCCACCGAAGTTTCGCCGGCCGTGATCATCGAACCCACAGCCACCGCAACCCTCACTCCCACCATCACTCCCGCCCCAACCATCACCCCCACCGCCACCCTGCCCCCTGTGGTGGAAATGACAGCCACCCCAACCAACACCCCTCTGCCCGTTGCAACCCTGCTGGGCGGCGGAGGCGGGCAAATCGCCTTTGCATCTTCCAGTTCGGGCATCCCCCAAATCTACCTCGTCAACCTCGACGCCAGCGGGCTGACCCAACTCACCAGCATGGAGGGCGGCGCCTGCCAGCCCGACTGGTCGCCGGACGGCGCGAAAATCGTGTTCATCTCTCCATGCCCTGCGCGCGCCGAATTTACCGAAACCCTCTACAAAGACTCCAGCCTCTACGTCATGAACGCAGACGGCTCCGACATCCAACTGCTCACCGCCGGTTCCGGCTTCGAACCAGCCTGGTCGCCGGACGGCAAACGCATCGCCTTCACCTCCCTGCGCGACGGCAAAAAGGACATCTACGTGCTGACGCTCGAGAGCGGCGCCGTCACCCGCCTCACCACCGTCTCCGGCGACGTGCAGGAAAACAGCCAGCCTGCCTGGTCGCCTTCGGGAGAACAAATCGTCTATATGGTCAAGCGCTTCAACGCCTACCAGGTTTGGGTCATGAATGAAGCGGGGCAGGGAAACACCCAAGTCGCCCGCAGCGGACAGAGCTACTCCGACTACCTGCCCGCCTGGACGCCCGACGGCGAAACCATCCTGTTCAGCCAAAAAGCAGCCGGCGTCACCTCCCGCGCGTGGCTGATGAGCATCCCCTACGCCGACCTCGCCGCCAAAGACCCGTCCCGGCTGAACCTGCCGCGTCCCATCGAAGACGTGGATGTTTCCCCCGACGGCATTTGGCTGGTATTCGAATCCGTTGACAACAACGGCAACCGCGACATCTACCTGATCATGCTCGGCGGTGGAAGCCGCACACGACTCACCACCGACCCCGCAGTGGACTTTGACCCAGCCTGGCGTCCCAATCCATAACGCTTTGCGCCTGCAATGCGCCAGCCTGCCGTTTTGCAAGCGGCAGGCTTTTCTTGTTG
>DAOUBY010000246.1:0-19217 GCA_034432325.1 Anaerolineales bacterium | reverse complement strand
TCTTGAAATTCGATGCAAGATGATTTAAAAAACTTCGTGGTCTTTGTGTTCTTCGTGGTAAGAAAAGGTTTTTTCAGTGCAGTCAAAATTGAAACGGAACACCCATGAGCAAACTGGAAATCGCAAAATACAAGAGCATCGCCGAAATCGCCCCCGAAACCTGGGATCAAATCGCCTCCGGGCGCGGCTTTCAAAGCCACCAGTGGTACGCCTTTGGCGAACGCGTCATGAAAGACTGCCCGCCCACCTACCTGATTGCCTGGGAGGGGAAAACGCCCATCGCGGCGGCGGCGCTGTTCAAGGTCAAAAATGAACCGCTGCCCCTGCCCAAAGTTGCCCGCGAGTTCATGGCATCCGTTTTGAAGTACAAACCCCTGCTGGTCTGCCGCTCTCCCATGGCAGATACCTCCGCCCTCCTCCTGCCCGGCGAACCCAAACGCGACGAGGCGCTCAACGCGCTGGCAGCCGCCGCGCAGGAAGAGTTCAAGAAACAACACTGCTCCTTCCTCATTTTCGACTACCTGCTCACCGAACAACTGCGCTACAAATCCTGGCCCCCCGGCTACGAACCCATCACCATCTCGGAACCCGGCACCTACATGACCATCATCTGGGATAGTTTCGAGGCATACCTCGAAGCCGGCAACAAAAAAGACCGCCAGCACTACAAACGCACCCTCAAAGAGACCTCCGACAACGGCATCGAACTCCAGCGCCACCGCACCGTCCCCGATGTGGACGCCGCGCTCAAACTCATCGAAAACGTCTCCATCTGGCACGGCTCCGCCCCCAACCCCTGGACCCGCGGTCTGCTCGAAAACTTCTCCCTGATAGACGGCACCTGGCTCGAACTCCGCAAGGAAGGAAAACTCGTCGGCTGCGGCGCGGTCCTGCGCGACAACAAATTCCAACTCACCTCCTCCCTCGGGCTGGAAGACGACGTGCCCGGCGGCTACTTCCTCCTGCTCTACGCCGCCCTGCAGGAAGCCTTCGAACACAAAGTGCGCCTCGTCCGCTTTGGAAGCGGCGCCTACGATGTCAAACGCCGCCTCGGCTTCCACCTCGAAGACACCAACCACGCCATGATCAGCATGGCGGGGCTGCTCTCGCGCGCCGCCAAACGCGCCGCGTCCAAAGAATGAGCGGGATATGCTGACCGGCGTCCCCCAATCTGCCGCCACCTTCCTCACCATCCTGCTCTTCTACACGGTGGACTTCCTCCTCATCCGCCGCTACGACAGCCAACGGCAGGGAAGCGGCTCCGGGCGCGCCTGGGACTTCACCCTGTTCATCTTTCTGCTTGCCGCCGTCCTCGTCCTTCAGCCCCTCCTGCTCCCTGTCCTGAGTTACCGCACCCCCGCCGCCTGGGGACTGACCCTCCAACTGGCGGGGGGGCTTTTGATTCTTACCGCCTTCGCCCTGCACATCTGGTCGCGCGCACACCTGCGGCACTACTACGCCGAGCGCGTCGAAGTTCAGCCGGGGCATCAAGTCATAGACACGGGACCCTACAAACTCATGCGCCACCCCGTCATCACCTCCTTCTTCGGCATCGCCGCGGGACTTTTCCTCATCAACCCCGCCCTCACCACCCTCGCGGCTTTGCTCTACACCCTTTGGGACTTCACCCGCGCCGCCCGTCAGGAAGAAGACCTGCTCAGCCGCACCCTGCCCGGCTACGCCGACTACGCGCGTCGGACTCCCCGATTCCTGCCGCGCCTGCCGAGGAGCCGATGATTCCCTTCGAGCGCTTCCTGCAACTTCCCGCCGAAGAAGTCGCCGCCCTCGTTCGAGCCGCCGGGCAAAAAGTGGTCGTCTTCCCTGTCAACGGCACGCGGCGCTGGTTCATGCTCGAACACGCCGACAAAATCGCCAGCGACTTCCTCTCCGCCTACCTCGACGCCTCCATCCAAAACCACGTCCACCTGTGCGCCATGCTGTTCGACCACGGCATCCACACCCTGCTTGCCCCGGTCTTCGGGCGCGAACTCCTGCGCCGCGGCGACGAATACACCCGCCGCGTCGGCATGGACGGACTCGTCCGCACCGCCGCCGACCCCGCCTACCGCAACTTCTTCGAAAAATACAACGTCCGCGTCCGCTTCTACGGCGACTACCACGACGTACTCAAAGGCACGCCGTTCGAATACGTGCTCGGCGCGCTCTACGAAGCGGCGGAAGCCACCAAACACAACACCGCCCACAACCTCTACTTCGGCGTCTTCGCCGACGAGACCACCGCAACCGTCGCCCGTCTCTCCGTCGAACACTACCTCGCCCACGGCGTCATCCCCGACCGCAACACCCTCATCCGCACCTACTACGGCGAAGACCTGCCCCCCGTCAGCCTGTTCATTGGCTTCGACAAATTCAGCGTCTTCGACATGCCCCTGCTCGCCAGCGGCGAAGAAGACCTGTACTTCTCCGTCAGCCCCTCGCCCTACATGACCGAACGTCAACTGCGGAGCATCCTCTACGACCATCTCTACCTCCGCCGCACCCCCGAACCGGACTACACTCAAATGACCGCCGAAGAACTCGGCTGGCTGAGAGCATACTACCGCGCCAACCGCGACCTTGCCTTTGGCGTGGGCAAACTCAAATTCAACCTGTGGTTCCCCAACATTGGAAACGCATCATGACGGACCTCATCGCCCAACTCATCGCAGAAATCGGACCCGGACACATGGCAAGCACCGCCTACGACACCGCCTGGGCAGCGCGCCTGGGCGAAATCGAGCCGGAAATCAGCAACCGTTCGCTCTCCTGGCTGGTGGAAAACCAATTGCCCGACGGCTCTTGGGGCGCGCCGGCGCCCCTCTACTACCACGACCGCGTCCTCTCCACCCTCGCCGCCATGATCGCCCTCACCTACCGCGGACGCCGCGAACACGACAAGGCGCAAATCGAAAAGGGACGGCTCGCCCTCGAGCGAATCGTGGGAAATGCCACAGCGGGGCTGCAGGCTGATCCGAACGGGGCAACTGTCGGCTTCGAAATGATCGCCCCCATCCTGGCAGAGGAAGCCGAACGGCTGGGGCTTATCAAAAATCAGCGCGACCGCATCCTCGGGCGTCTTTCCCAACTGCGCGCCAAAAAACTTTCATACCTGCAGGGAAAAATGATCAACCGCCATGTGACCATGGCGTTTTCCGCCGAAATGGCAGGCACCGATGGTCAGCACATGCTCGACATCGAAAACCTGCAGGAAAGCAACGGCTCGGTGGGCGTCAGTCCCTCCGCCACCGCCTACTTTGCCACCTACATCCGCCCCGGCGACCCGCCCTCGCTGAACTACCTGCGGAAGGTCACCAACCCCGACGGCGGCATGCCCAACGTCGCCCCCTTCGACGTGTTCGAAATCGCCTGGACGCTCTGGAACCTGAGCCTGATACCAGGGCTGGGCTACCGCGAAAAACTCCAGCCGCACATTGAATTTCTCTCGCAGGCGTGGCAGCCCAAAGCAGGAATTGGCTTCGCCGCCGGCTACTCCGTCAAGGATGGCGACGACACCGGTCTCGTCTTTGAAACCCTCCTGCGGTACGGCATCGAAAAAGACCTCGCCAGTGTTCTCTCGTACGAAGAGGAAGACCACTTCCGCTGTTTCGACCTGGAAGCCAACCCTTCCATCAGCGCCAACATCCACATTTTGAGCGCGCTCCTGCAGGCGGGGCTTGGCAAGGACAATACCTCAGTTCAAAAAGTGCTCGGCTTCCTGCGCCGCACCCGCGACCGGCAATTCCCCTTCTGGGCAGATAAGTGGCACTCCTCACCTTACTACGCCACCGCCCACGCCATCATCGCCTGCGCCGGCGTGGAAAACGACCTGGTTGCCGAATCAGTCGAATGGATTCTCAAAACGCAGAACCGCAGCGGCGCCTGGGGCACCTACCTCCCCACCGCCGAAGAAACCGCCTACGCCCTTCAGGCGCTTTGGGCGTGGGATCAAAAAGCCGCCCGCGTTCCCCGAGGCGCCCTGCTCAACGGCGCACGCTGGCTCAAAGAGAACATTGACCTGCCCTACCCGCCTCTGTGGATTGGGAAATGCCTCTACGGTCCCAACCTTGTCGTCCGCTCCGCAGTCATCAGCGCTCTGACGCTGGCTGGATAAACCATGAAACAATTCTGGGATACCCTTCTCAATGTTCCCGTCCCCGACCCCGATGACGCCCGCCGCCGGCGCCTGCTCAACATCATTCTGGTTGGCACACTGGCGGCAACTGTCATCGGTCTGGCGGGGATACTCGCTGCCTCCCTCACCAGGGGACAACTGAAGGCGCCCGAAATCCGCCTGCTGCTCGCCGGGATTTTCATAACCGCACTGGGGACTCTGGGAATTTACTGGGTCAACCGCCGTGTTTCCGGGCGCTGGGCGGCGCTGCTCTACCTTCTGCTCATAACCTTCATCTTCCTCTTCACCGACTCGCCCGCGCAACTCTCCAACGGGCGCTCCCTCTTCCTCTTCACCATCCCCATCGCCATTTCCAGCCTGATTCTGCTTCCCGAAGCGAGCTTCCTCTTCGCCTTGATTGGAAGCGGCATCATCACCGCGCTTGCTCTTTCCATCCAACAGCCGGTCAACGTCTTTGCCATCATCGGCTTCCTCATGCTGGCGCTGGTTTCGTGGCTCTCCGCCCGCAGTCTGGAATCGGCGCTCCACGAACTGCGCGTCATCAACGCCAATCTCGATCAGGTTGTCAGCCAGCGCACCAAAGCCCTGGCAGAATCCCTCAGGCGCGAGCGCATCGAAGCGGGACGCAATCAGGCAATCCTCAACTCCATCGCCGACGGCGTCATCGTCTTCGACCGCAACTGGAACGCCATCCTCGTCAACCCCGCCATCCGCAGCCTGCTCGACCTGCCCGAGGAAGTCATCATCAACCGCAACTTCCGTGAACTCATCGAACACCCCAAACTCTCGGCGTCCAGCCGCGGACTGCTCTACGCCATGATCGAGCACGACACCCAGCCCCTCGGTTTCCGCATCGAATGGGGCGGCAAGACCCTTTCCGTCAGCGCCGCACAGGTCTATGACCTGCGCGAGGATGGCAGCGCCAGCATCGGCACCGTCACCGTCTTCCGCGATTTCACCCGCGAAGCCGAAGTCGAAAGGCTCAAAAGCGCCTTCGTCGCCATCGTCTCGCACGAATTGCGCACTCCTCTCAACGCCATTCTCGGTTATGCCGAAATGTTCCGCGAGGCGGTGTACGGTCCCATGAACGAAAAGCAGGTCAACATGGCGAACCGCATCATCACCAACACCCGCCGCCTGCTCGGTCTCATCAACGACCTGCTCGACCAGGCGCAAATGGAAGCCGGCAAACTGACCATCCACATGGGACCCGTCAAACCATCCGAACTGCTCGAACACCTGCATAGTTTGCTCGACAAAACCGCCTCAGACAAAAACCTGAGCCTGACCAGCGAAATGGACGACAGCCTCCCCGAAACCATCATCGGCGACGGCGCCCGCCTCGAACAAATCCTCCTCAACCTCGTCACCAACGCCATCAAATTCACCGACCAGGGCGAAGTGCGCGTCCGTCTGTTTCACCTTCCCGAATTTCGAAAGTGGGGCATCGAGGTGACCGACACCGGGCGCGGCATCCCCCATTCCGAACTGCCTCACATCTTCGAGACCTTCCGCCAGGTGGAGGAGGGAGCCACCCGCACGCAAGGCGGCTTCGGGCTGGGACTCGCCATCGTCAAACAACTGGTACACTTGATGAACGGCGAGATCAAAGTGGCGAGCGAGCCGGGGCAGGGAAGCGTCTTCACCGTCACCCTGCCGCTGGTCACGCCCTGACGGAGATCGAACCGCAAAAGGAGAGAAGACACCATGAACGAACTGGCATTGATCATCGAAGACGACCTGGACCTCGCGGACATCTTCGCCGAAGCCCTGCGCGGCGTGGGCTTTCGAGTGGATCATGCCGCCGACGGCAAAAAAGCCCAGGAACGCCTGCTCAACGGCGAACCGCCCTACCTCATCCTGCTGGACATGCACCTGCCCCACATCTCCGGCGGGCAGCTGCTCACCGACATCCTCAAAAAGGACAGCCGCTTCGAGAAGACCATCATCATCATCACCACCGCCGACGCCCGTATGGGAGAAGCGTACGGCAATCTGGTGGATTTTGTCATGATCAAGCCCATCTCCTTTGTGCAACTGCGCGATCTGACCGCCCGCCTCAAACCCAAGCCCTCTCCAGATCAAGAAAATGCAGCGTAGGATGCGCTCTCTGGCGCATTTGGCGGCGGTAGAGAGTGCCTGCTACACATTTTTGTGAAAACAAAACACAGCGCCCCGAACCAGCAAACGTCCGGGGCGTTTTTTCTACATTCATTCCTCTTCAATCCCGATACGCATATCCCAAACAATCGAACTTCTCGCCGCCCGGCGTCTTTACGAACAACCCTCCATCCGGTTGATCGGGCAAAACATAGGGAGCAAGCGCCGCTTCCACCTCCTGATACCGGCGCTCTGCCAGGTAGCGGGAGACGTGAAATGCCTGCCAGGGGATTGCCCGTTCATCCAACTCGCGCGCATGGCGTTTACAAACCAGCGCCGCGCCTATTTTCTCACGCACTGTCAGCGGCAGGGACGGATTCAAGAACGCCTCCGCCATTGCCGGCACAGCATCGTCGGAAAGGGTCAGGAAGTAGGCGGCATCCAGAGCGGCGTGATCCTGCGCGGCGGCTGTATCTGCGCCCTGCGCCTCCCGCTGGACGTTCTGCCGCACGATGAACGCATCCACGTTCAAGACGCCAAGAGAGACAATGAAACCCAGCGCCGCCAGAACCATCGTCAAAGCGATGGCGCGTTCGCGGCGCAGCGCCTCCAGCACGGCAACCGCCGCCAGCAAAAGCCCCAGCCAGATCATGAACACGTGCGTGTACGTCCGCAGGCGCGAGAAGCCGTAGGCAAACTCATACAGCGTCAGCCGCTGAAACGCCGAGACCAGCATGACGATCACCAGGGCAACCAGCGCCACCCCAAACCCCGAAAAAATCTTCCGCTGTGTTTCATTCTCGCGTTTGGCAATCGCTCCCAGCCCAAGCAGCATGAGCAAACTGAAGAAGGCGACCGCCACCAGTTCGCCAAAGCCCCGGCGCGCATATTCCGAATAGGTGTATCCCTCGATGTTGATGTTCGCCTGCCCGCCGAAGAAATACTGAAACTGGACGATCACAAATGCGGCAAACAACACCGTCACGCTGCCCAGCACAATTGCCGTCTCGGTAAAGCCGAGGAACGCCGGGACGAGCGGTTTCTCGCTCAACGGTTCGTTCGATTTTTGCGCGGCATGCAGGTAGGTCCCTGCGAGGGCGTAAGCAAAGATGAGGATATAGACGAGGCGGAAGATGTACTCAGGCAGGTTCTGGATGTTGAACAGCGCAATGAAGGCGGTGAAACGCTGCTCGAAAACGAGGTCTGCCGCCGAGAGCAGGGATGCAAAGACGGCGACGACCGGCAGCGCGATGACGATGCCCCTCACCACCGACCAGACCTGACCTCCCCGCTTCCCACTTCGGGACGGCTGCTCCTTCCTCACCTCCGCGCTGAATCCAAGCGGACGCACGAGCATGCTCCCAGCCAGGCGCAGGTAGCCGAGCAGGTAGTCGAGCAGGCTGAAGTTCATCCACACGCCGCTGCGGTAGGTGACGGCAAAGACGCCCATGAGGAAGAGAGTCATGGCGACGGAGAGGAAGGTCGTCATCGGCTCCTGGCGGATGAAGGTCACAGCGGAGAGAAAGGCAATGGGGAGCAGGAGCAGGCTGGAGCGGGGCGCGAGGCGAAGCCCGTCCGTTTTGAGCAGGTACATGCCCGCGCCGAGACACAGGCTGACGTAGAGGAAAAAGTTGACGCCCACGCCGGGCTTCTTCCAAAAAAGAAAGTCGAACGCCCAGCCGAGCAGGATGACGATGATCCAGAAGCGGTTTGGGTTGGTTTTCATGGATGCCTCCATCAAGGATTTTGCACAGCATAGCCCCGGCGGACTTGCGGAGTCTCTCAAAAAGTATCAGATTTTTACGTTTTTGGCAATTTCAGTACTTCACGAAAGCGCGTATTTGGCGGTCTCTACCGCCGAATTTGCGCTAGAAAGCGCAAGTTACGCAAGGGTTTCGTGATCTACTGAATTTATCTATGTTCATCTGTGGTTGGAACATGAATTTCAAAACACTCTCTAACGCGCAGACTGGATAGTCAACGTTAGAGAACGTTGATTACGCATAAGTTGATTACGCGTAAGTCCTGACGATGTAACAAAGCATCGCCGGAAGGTTATAATCGAAATATGGCAAACGAAAATTTATCCACCCTGCGCAACAAAATCGCCATCCTGATTGACGGCGATAACGCCCAGCCCTCCCTCCTGCCCGAAATGCTCGTGGAGGCAGGCAAACATGGACAGGTCACCGTTCGCCGCATCTACGGCGACTGGACCACCAGCAACATGAACTCCTGGAAGGACATCCTCAACTATCACGCCTTCCAACCCATCCAGCAGTTCCGCTACACCATCGGCAAAAACGCCACCGACAGCGCCATGATCATAGACGCGATGGACATCCTCCACTCCGGCGTGGTGGACGGCTTCTGCCTCGTCTCCTCCGACAGCGACTACACCCGCCTGGCAACCCGCATCCGCGAATCGGGCGTCTTCGTGATGGGCATCGGCGAAAAGAAAACCCCCAAAGCCTTTGTCAACGCCTGCGACGTGTTCGTCTTCACCGAAAACCTCGCCGCCGAAAAGAAAGCCACCCGCCAGAAACAGGCTCAGGCAAAGAAAACAACCGGCAAGAAGCACGAGGAAGGCAAAGAGGAACTCGACCCCATGCCGGTCCTCAGTCAAGCCTTCGAAATGTCGGTGGGGCAGGACGGCTGGGCGCCGCTCGCTTCGATGGGACAGGCAATCTATCAGGTGGACCCCAGTTTCGATCCCCGCACGTACGGACACAAACAACTCTCGCGCATGATCGCCAAACTCAAAGACCGCTTCGAAATCCGCACGCAGGACGTGGGCGGCACGAGCGTCATGTATGTCCGCATGAAGGAGTAAGGGAATCAGCCCGCTTGAAGGCGGACGGACTCTCTCACTTCAATTCATCCATCACGCTTCGCGCCACGACCTCGGGCTGTTCCCCGTTGAACAGCCTGATCAACGCCCCCTGCAGGAGCGGTCCCACCACCGACACCGACTCTTCTGCGGGGAGCGGGTGGGCAGATTGCAGCGCTTCGTGAAGCGGGGCTCGCAAGTCCTCCTCCCAGCCGGTCAGCGCCTGCGGACGAGTGGGCAGAATGCCCGCAGCGCGCGTCCACTCAGACATGAATTTGCTTTCGACGAGGTAGGAAGCCAGCTCCACAGCCAGCGGTTGAGTTTCGACATCCGAACCAGCCAGCGCCCAAACCCAGCCATTGCCCAGCGAGTAGTGAGCATTGCCCAACCCCGGCAAGGGGAGATAATTCCCGCTGCGGGCTTGCAGATCGCTGGAAAGCCAGGTCACTGCCAGGTGAGATTGACCGTTGCGGTAAAACTGGAGCGACTGCAAATCCGTTTGCTGGTCGCGGACGGGCGGCGGGAGGATGCCGCTTTCGATTGCGCGCTTGTAAAAAGAGAAGAGCGCCACCAGGGCGTTTTCGTCCAGCAAAATCGAGCCGCGCTCATCGGTCAAAGCCGGGTTTTCGGAGAGGTAGAGGGAAAGCGGAAACAACGCATGTGGTTCTGAAGCGGGGAATGACAGGGATCCCCCCGAAGCAAAGACATCCTCCCAGGTGGAGGGCGGTTCGGCAAACATGGAGGGGCGGTATACCATGACCAGCACGTCGCTCCCAAAGGGAATGCCGTATTCGACATTTTTGAGATGCGCCAGTTCGCGGGCAAAGGCATACCAGTCGGGGTCTTGCAAAAGGGAGGTCAACCCTTCGAGCGGATGGAGGAAGCCGCCAGACGCCGCTTTTTGCATGTTCCAATAGGAGAGGGCGATCAGGTCGGGCATGGCGGCGGGGGCGGCGTTGTTGGTGATGGAAAGGGCGCCCAGGATGTCCGCTTCCGTTTTGATGCGGATTTCGAGTTGAATGCCGGGGTATTCCTGCTGAAATGCCTGCAGGCGCGCCCGCAAGAGAGCAGCGGCGGGCGTTTCAGCCTGCGGGTCGAATTGCGGGGGAAGCCAGATGCGCAGGCGGCGCGGTTGGTTCGCCGGTACGGTGGGGGCGGGGGTGGGAGTTGCCTGGGGGGCGGCGGTGGCTTGGGGAGGCGGAACAGGCGTCGGCGGAGAAAGAAGCGGGGCGAGGGACGAGCATCCAGCCAGGAAGAGGAGGGTAAGTCCAATTTGTGCAACCCGCAGAAGACGAGGCATCATTACAGTTCAATCGGCGCACGCAGGAGGGCGGTCAGCAGTTTGACGGTGTTTTGTACGTCGGTGTAATCCACCATTTCGGAGGGCGAGTGGACGTAGCGGGTGGGGATCGAGATGCAGCCCGCCGGGACGCCGGCGCGGGTGGATTGGATGGCGCGCGCGTCGGTGCCGCCGAACAATAGCACCTCGCGCTGGTAGGGGATTTTGTTCTTTTCGGCGGTGCGAATCATCCACTGGACAACGCGCGGGTCGGAGAGTGCGCCGGCGTCTTTGATTTTGATGCAGGGACCTTTGCCCAGCGCCATTGCCATCTTGGCGGCTTCGGGGGTGTCGGCGGCGGAGGTCACGTCGAGCGCGATGCCGAGGTCGGGGTCTATGCCGAAGGCGGAGGTGCCTGCGCCGCGCACGCCGACTTCTTCCTGCGTGGTGAAGACGAAGTACACGTCGTGCGGTGTGGTTTTGAGGGCGCGGAGCGTTTCGATGGCAACCAGCACGCCGGCGCGGTCATCCATGGATTTGGCGACGAGGCGGTTTCCCATCTCGATGAAGGGACGGTCGAAGGCGGCGACGTCGCCCACTTTGACGGGGCAGTCTTTTTGGCTGGTTGCGCCCACGTCTATGAAGACTTTATCGAGGGGAGGGGCTTCGTTGACTTTGTCGAAACGGTCGTAGCCGATGACGCCCTGGACGCCGTTGAGAAAGCGGACACGCCCGCCGGGGATGTACCTGGCGAACACTCCGCCAATGGGCGAAAAGCGGACGAAGCCTTTTTCGTCCACATGGCTGACCATGAGACCGATTTCGTCCATGTGGGCGGCAAGCATGATTTTTCGGGCGTCCGGTGAGGAGCGGGTCGGTTTTTTGCGGGCGATGAGGTTGCCGAGCGCGTCCACTTTGACTTCGTCGGCAAGCGGTTCGACTTCTGCCCGCACCAGGCTGCGAATCTGGTCTTCGTAGCCGGAGGGTCCAAAGGTTTCGGTGAGTTGTTTGAGGAGTTTTTTCATTGGGGAGTCCTGGGGGTGGTGATTGGGTAGTATCGCAATTGTTGGGTAAAAGTAGTGCGAGATGAATCTCGCGGTACGAATTCAATTGTTGGGTAAAAGTGGCGCGAGAGGAATCTCGCGGTACGAATTTACAGGACTTTCAGCATACGCTCGTGATTGGTGATTGGCAGAGTGTTAGATGCAGGACTTAACTTTGCGTAGAGCGCGTTCTCCAACGGGCTGGACAGGTAATTGGCGTTGGAGAACGCCGATTACGCGTAAGTCTCAGCCGAGCAGGATGGTTTGTCCGTTTTGGTAGATTTGCTCGTCTTTTTTTGTGAACACATGGACGCTGCCGCGCCCCATCACGCGCCACTCGCCGCCGAGCCTGCCGACGAGGGCGGTTTCTTCGTCCACGCCGATCATTGTTTCGCCAGCGGCGAGTTGACGGCGCAGGGCGAAGGTGAGCGGTTTGAACATGGCGGGGATGGCGTCGAAGTGCGGGATGATGAATTCGGCAGGGACGATGCCAAAGCCCGTCTGCGTTTGCGCAAGGCGAAAGCGCGGGATGCGCCGGGCGAGGATCATGGCGCCTGCCGAACAGCCGGCATAGACCGCGCCGCGTTCCCAGGCGCGCATGGCGGCGTCCCAGGCGCGGCTTCCGTGCAGGGTTTCGTACAGGTAGCCGGGGTCGCCGCCGGAGAAGTAGATCAGGTCGGCGTTTTGGAGCGTGGATTCCCATTGAGGGTCGTCCGCAGACTGACGGTCTATGATGGGAAGCGCGCTCACCTCTGCGCCGAGTTTTTGGAAGTGCGCCACCCCCATCGCAGACCAGCGGTTGACGCTGGCGTCGCCTTCGCGTCCCGCCGCGGTGGGCAGGCAGACGACGCGCGGTTTGCGTCCGTTCAGGTTCAGGCTGGCAAGCAGGTGACGGTCAACTTCTTCCATGACGGGAAGGTATTCACCGGAGCCGGCAAGGGCAATGAGTCCGTTCATGAGAGGGTAATTGGTCAACGGGAGGCGAGCAGGGCAGGCGTGATTTTCTTCAACGCCGCGTGAAGCAGGGCAAGGGTGTTCTTCCAATCGTCCACGCGCGAGAGGCTGAGGGGAGAATGGGTGTAGCGGTGCGGGACGGAAATCGAAACGGTTGGAATGCCCGCCAGCGCACGCTGGATGGCGCCCGAATCGGTGCCGCCTCCGCCGGGCTGACGGAACTGGTACGGAATGCCTTCGGCGTCGCCCACCTCGCTGAGGAAGCGCACCAGCCGCTGGTCGTGGAGCGTCGAGCCGTCGGCAATGTAGATGGCGGGACCCAAGCCGAGTTTCGTGTTGTAGGCTGCGTTTTCGCTTCCGTCATGGACGGGCAGGTCGTTGGCGGGGGTCGAGTCAATGGCAATTGCCATGTCGGGGTTGAGGTATTGCGCCGCCACCTTCGCGCCGCGCAGACCGATCTCCTCCTGCACGGTGAACGCCGCGCACAGGTCAAGGTTGGCAGGGGCGTGTTTGAACAGTTCGATCAGCGTCGCCACGCCGATGCGGTTGTCTATGGATTTTGCCATGAGGGTCTGCCCCACACGGCGGAACTTCGCGGCAAAGCCGGCGCGGTCGCCGGGCTTTGCCTTGCCGCCCAGCCCCAGGTCAATGCGGAGGGCGTCGAGCGGAACTTTGCGCGTGTACTCGTCGCCTTCCATCAAGTGAACAGGCTTGCCGCCGATCACGCCGGGCGTGCGCTCTTTTCCCACAAAGACCTGCTTGCCCACCAGATAGCGGACGTCAATGCCGCCGACGGTTTCGAAGCGATAGATTCCTTCGCCGTCGTCCGCCACAATCATGAAGCCGACTTCGTCCATGTGCGCGTCCAGCATAACGCGCAGGCGCTTCGCTCCCCGCCCGCGCCGCACCGCCAGGACATTGCCCAGCGCATCCACCCTGACCTCGTCGGCGAGGGGTTTGATTTCATCGAGGACGATTTTCCGCACTTCGCCCTCATCGCCAGAGACGGCAATGGCGTTGCAAAGTTTTTCGAGCAGTTTGAGTTGTGCAGTTCCAAAGGCTGGCATGAAGTTATTCCCAGGTGATTTTTTCGACAAAATCGGCTTCCAGCGAGGCGATGAACTCGGCGAGCAGCCGCCCCGCCCGTTGAATATCCTTGACCGAAACCGACTCGACGGTGGTGTGCATGTAGCGAAGCGGAAATTCCACCAGCGCCGTCGGGATGCCCTCCATCGTCGTCTGAATCGGGTAGGCGTCTGTGCCGGAGTGACGCGGCGTGACATCCAGAAACCAGGGGATTTCGAGTTTATCCGCCAGGTCGGTCAATCTCTTGTGCAAAAAAGGATGCAGGTTCGGTCCCATGCAGATGCCCACGCCCTTCCCCATCGGGTGCGTCTGCCATCCGTTCGCGCCGGGACCTTTGGCAAACGTCCCGTCCACTGCGATGGCAATGCTGGGACGCAACTGAAACGCGGAGGTGTACGCGCCGAGGAAACTCGTCTCTTCCTGGACCGTTGCCACTGCCCACACATCCCAAACATGACTCTTGCCCTGCAACTCTTCCAGGCAAACCGTCAGCGCGGCGACGGAGGCGCGGTTATCCAGCGTGTGACCGGAGAGCACATCGCCCGCCAGTTCCAGCGGCTCATTGGCAAAGGAGACCAGATCGCCCACACGCACCTTTTTTTCCACTTCGCGCGGGGTCAAGCCTGTATCCACCAGCAGGTGCTTCATTGCCACCACCCCGTCCCCTTCCCCTTCGGGAAGCAGGCGGGCGGGCGGCATGGCAATGACGGCTGGCAAATCCTCGCCGCTGCTGGCGTGGACGGTCACCTGCGCCCCCGGCAGGACGCGCACGTCAATGCCGCCGACGCTCGTGATGTGCAAAAAGCCGGCTTCGATGCTCGAAACCATCATGCCGATGGCGTCCATGTGCGCGGCAATCATCAGCGAGGGACGGGGTTCTTTGCCGGCGCCCCGCTTCAGTCCGTGCAGAGAGCCGACGCGGCTGAGGCTGGTTTCGTCCACCAGCGGACGCCACTTCTCTTCGATGAGTCTGGCAGCGGGCGTTTCATGCCCCGATACGCCGGAAGTGGAAATGAGGGATTTGAGAAAGGGAAGGATGTCTGTCATGTTATGGAGTGGGGAAGGGGGTAATGCTCGGAGTGGGAGTCTCGGAGGGGGTGACCGGCGTGAAACTTGCCGTCGGCGTAAACGTGTTCGTCGGCGCGGAGGTATTGGAGGGGGTGAAGGACGGCGTCGGCGTAAAGGTGGCGGAGGGTGTGAGCGAAGCCGTCCATGTGGGGGTGACGGAAGGCGTAAAAGTCGGCGTGAAGGTTGGCGTGGAGGAGGGGGTGATGGTGGGAGTGTTGGAGGGAGTGGCAGTGACGATGACGGGACCCGTCGTCGAGGTCGGGAGTTGAAGCGGCTGCGTTGCCGTAAACGTGACCGTGGCTGTGGGCGTCGCAGTTGCCGCGCCGTCCGGCGCAAACATCACTGCAATCCCCCCCAGGCAATAACATGGAATGGTGGCAAGGATGATGGAAAGCAAAATCAGACGGCGGCGCGCAACAGGGTTCGAAGATTCACGCATGGTGGGTAGATTATAATCCATTGAACAAACACGCCTATGATTCCCCATCATTTACGCATTGCCGGTTTTCTTTCCTACCGCGAGGCGGTGGAACTGGATTTCAGCCCCATCACGCTTGCCTGCATTTCGGGTCACAACGGCGCAGGCAAATCGTCTCTGCTCGACGCCATCACCTGGTGTCTGTTCGGCGAGGCGCGCGGCAAGAGCAGCGACATCATCAACCTGAACGCCGAGGTGAAAGCCGCCGAGGTGACGCTCACCTTCCAGCACGAGGGCAGCCTCTATCGCATCCAGCGCACACTGCCGCGCAACAAAAGCGCCGTGCTCGAATTTCAAATCAAAAGCGAAGACGGCTGGCGTCCGCTGACCGAAAAGACCACGCGCGACACGCAGGCGCGCATCGAACAAACCCTGCGCCTCGATTACGAGACCTTCGTCAACGCCTCCTTCTTTTTGCAGGGCAAAGCCGATCAGTTCACCCAGCAGAACGCCGCCAAACGCAAGGAAGTGCTGAGCGCCATCCTCGGGCTGGAAGCATGGGAGGAATACAAAAACCGCACCGCCCAGCGGCGGCGGGACATCGAACGCGAGGCGGATGAAATTGAGGGGCGCATTGCCGAAATCGAAGCCGAACTCGCCGAGGAGGAAAGCCGCAAGGCGCGGCTCGCCGGCCTCGAAACCCGCCTCAAGGAACTTGCCTCCGCCCGCGCCGCACAGGAAACCGTTTTGGAAAAAATCAAACAAAACGCCGCGCTGCTGGAAGAGCAGCGCAAACTGACCTCCACCCTCCTCGCCAGCCTGGAACGCTCGCGCACGGCTCTTGCCGCACTGGAAACCCGCCTCACATCGAGAGAGTCCGACCTGCGCTCTTACCTGGACCTGCTAGACCGCTCCGCAGAAATCGAAGCCGCCTACAAGGAATGGCAAACCGTCCGCAAGAAATTGGAAGAGTGGGAAAAGATCGCCTCGAAGTTCCGCAAACAGGAGGAGGAACGCGCTCCCCTGCTGACGAAGATCGAAAAGGAGAAAGCCCGCCTGGAGGAGGAGAGACGAACCCTGAAGGCGAAAGAAGAGGAAGTCAGGAATCAGGTATCGGTGACCAGCGAATTGAAAAAAAGCATCGAGGCGGCAGAGACGGCGCTGAAAGAAGCCGAAGCCAGGGTTGCCGAACGCGCCGAATTGGAAAGCCGGCGCAGCGAAGCGCGCGAACGTCTTGCGGCGCGAAAAGCCGAAAACGAGACTCTGAAACTCGAGATGAATCAACTCAAGGAGCGGATCGAAGCGCTCCAGTCTGCCCTCGGGGCGACCTGCCCGCTGTGCGGTCAGGAATTGAGCGAGAGCCACCGCAAATCCACGCTGGAGCAGTTGGAAGCGGAGGGCAGAGAGAAGGGCGACCGCTATCGAGCAAACACAGACGAGGCGAAATCGCTCACGGCTGAAATCGCCAATTACCAATTACAAATCACCAACCTCGCCTCCGCCGAAAACGACCGCCTGAAATTTGCCGCCGAAATTTCCCAACTCACCGAACGCCTGGAGAACTTGCAGACCCTCGCCCAAGAATGGGAGAGCAGCGGCAAAAAACGCCTGCAGGAAGTGGAACAGCTTTTGGAAAGCGGCGCATACGCCCGCGAGGAGCAACAACAACTTGCCGAACTCGACGCCCAACTCGCCCAACTCGGCTATGACGCCTCCGCCCACGATCAAGCCCGCCGCCGCGAAAACGAACTGCGCAGCGTGGAAGAAGAGTACGGCAACTTGAAATCGGCAAAGGAAGCCGGCAGGCAGATCGAAAGCGAAATTGCCAGCCTGAAAGCCGAAATTGAAAATCGGAAAACCGAAATCGAAAACCTCACCGCCGAATATCACACTGCGCAAACGCATCTCCAAACAGCCGAAACCCAAACGCCCAGCGTGGAGGAAGCGGAACGCGAACTGTTCAAACTGCGCGAAGAGGAAAACAAAGTCCGTGCAGAATTGGGCGGCGCACGCCAGCGCGTGGACATCCTCGAAGTCCAACGCGCCCGCAAAAAGGATTTCGAGAAGGAGCGCGAGGAACTGCGAAAGCAAATTGCCCGCCACAAAACCCTCGAACGCGCCTTCGGCAAGGACGGCGTCCCCGCCCTGCTCATCGAACAGGCGCTGCCGCAAATCGAAGACAAGGCAAACGAAATCCTCGACCGCCTCTCCGACGGGCAAATGTCCATCCGCTTCGTCACCCAAACCGAATACAAAGACAAAAAACGCGGCGACCTCAAAGAAACCCTCGACATCCAAATCAGCGACTCGGCCGGCGCCCGCAACTACGAAATGTACTCCGGCGGCGAAGCCTTCCGCGTCAACTTTGCCATCCGCCTCGCCCTCTCCGAAATCCTTGCCCAGCGCAAAGGCGCACGACTGCAAACCCTCGTCATTGACGAAGGCTTCGGCTCGCAGGATACCCAGGGACGCCAGCGCCTCATCGAAGCCATCAACCTCGTCAAAAACGACTTTGCCAAAATCCTCGTCATCACCCACCTCGACGAACTCAAAGACGCCTTCCCCACGCGCATCGAAGTGGAAAAAACCGAACGCGGGTCGGCAATACGAGTCATCTAGCCGAACAGCACAAATCAAACCGCCCCCGGCCTTCCCCCATGCCCTTCCTCATCCTCTCCACAGCCGTCTGCCTCGGCGGCATCCTCATCATTTACTGGCTTCACCACCAATACCACCTCGACATCGTCGTCGAACCTGCGCCGCCCCCGCCGAACCCGCCGCTCATCTCCGTCTGCATCCCCGCCCGCAACGAGGAGCGCAACATCCGCGCCTGCGTCGAAGCGGCGCTGAAACAGGATTACCCGAACCTCGAAGTCATCGTTTTGGATGACCGCTCGACCGACGCGACCTTCCGCATTTTGACCGACATCGCCGCCCGCGACTCGCGCCTGCGCCCCATCAGCGGTTCAGACCTGCCCCCCGGCTGGGCAGGCAAACCCCATGCCTTGTACCAGGCTTCAGCCCTTGCCCGCGGCGAATGGCTGTGCTTCATAGACGCCGATACCTTCCTCGAACCCTGCGCCCTCTCCTCGACCTATACCAAAGCCCTCGAAACAAACGCCGACATGTTCACCATCATGACCTTTCAAATCCTCGGCTCGTTCTGGGAACGGACAATCATGCCGCTGGTGATGACCGCCCTCTCTGTCGGCTTCTCGCCGCGCAAGGTCAACGACCCGAAGCGCAAAGATGCCATCGCCAACGGACAGTTCATCCTCATCAAGCGTTCGGTCTACGACGCCATCGGCGGACATGCCAGCGTAAAAGACAGCATCGTCGAAGACAAAGCCATCTCACAACAGGTCAAATGGAACGGCTATCGCCTTGTCGTTGCCGACGGGATGAAGGTGGCGCGCACCCGCATGTACACCTCCCTGCCCGAGATGTGGGAAGGCTGGACGAAAAACATCTACCTCGGTCTGCGCGACCAGGCGCCTTTGTTGTGGCTGGGGGCGTTTGGCGCATTTCTCTCGTTCATGGCGGCGCTCTCCCTCCCCCTCTGGCTCCTGCTGGGGGGACTCTGGTATTTCAACGGCGGAGGCTGGATGGCGCTGACGGTCATCGCCGAAGCGTTGGCGCTGTGGGCGTATCTCCTCGTTGTGCGCGCCCAAATTGCGGGAAAGATGAACATCCCTCGCTGGTATGCGCTGACAACCCCCTTGGGGGCGGCGGTGTTCGGCGCAATGATGCTCACCTCGGCGTGGAGGGTGGTCTCGCGCAAAGGGGTGACGTGGAAAGGGCGGACGTATAAGACGGGTTAACCAGCCAGGGTACCGCCCGGCGCAGCCGCCGTTCTCCAAATAGCCCAAATTGCCGCCTTCCCCTGATGTCTTGTTTTTCGCCACGGATTTTCAGTATCCATTCATGCATGTCATTGCGAGGAGTGGCGCCTAATCGCCGCGACGAAGCAATCTCCCCAATGCCAGATTTGCTCGTTGGAACAGGAGATTGCTTCGCAATGACATTTGCAATCGTTTTTTCTCTATGGCTGAATAGTTACCCCTTGCTGAATATATCAAAGTAATGAAAGGTCCCCCCCATTTTTTGTATGCTTTATATGGCTGCCCGAAATGACGCCGTCCCGAAGGCTTGCCCTGAACAGAGAGATGGGCAGCAGCCTTCGGGACGATTTTTGCAGCGGCTTCAGGGATACCGATTATCCCGGGCAGAACAAAAGCGGCACGTCCGGGCCGATGGCCTGAGCGGAATTGCCGGCGCTGTCATTGCCGAGGACGGCGATGCCGATG
>DAOUBY010000245.1:0-7692 GCA_034432325.1 Anaerolineales bacterium | reverse complement strand
GTATGGCTTTCTCAAGTTGCCTTTATGACCGCCTGCTCTGGTTTTTTTTTGCATCGAATTACGCGAATTACACAAAAATTGGGTTCATTCGCGTCCATTCGATGCCGCTTTTGCTGACTTTGAGAAGACCATAGCCGTTTGCGAAAATTCTCTTGCGGAACGAATACATCTCGGCTATAATCTGGGTCGCTTTGGGCGCATAGCTCAGTTGGTTAGAGCGTGGCGCTCCCAGCGCCAAGGTCCGACAGCAAGAAAATATGGTTTTTCGGGCGCATAGCTCAGTTGGTTAGAGCGCATGTATCACACACATGAGGTCCGGGGTTCGAGTCCCTGTGCGCCCACAAACGAAATTCCAAAACAAAAAATCCCCGTAACGGGGATTTTTTCATCTCTCAGTGCGCTGGAGAGGACTTGAACCTCCACGCCTTGCGGCACATGGCCCTCAACCATGCCTGTCTGCCAATTCCAGCACCAGCGCCCAAGCACGGCGTATTATAATCGGCTTGCCTTGCTTGTCAAGCAAACTTTCTATGGACAGGACTTACGCGTAATTATCCAGTCTGCGCGTTAGAGAACGCGCTCTACGCAGGTTTGCGTAAGTCCTGTATGGAGAAAAACATGACACGAATCGTTCTGGATGCCATGGGGAGCGACAATTATCCGAGACCGGATGTGGAAGGCGCCGTGATGGCGGCGCGCGAGTACGGCGTGGAGATCATCCTGACGGGCGACGCATCGAAGATTCAGCCGATACTTGATTCACACAATGCAGCGGGTCTGCCCTTACGCCTTGTCCACGCCCCCGAAATGCTGACCATGCACGATAAGGGCGAAGAACTGGTGATGAAAGCCCGCCACAAAGACGCGCAAAACTCGATGGCAGTCGGGCTGGACATGGTCAAGCGCGGCGAAGCGGATGCCTTCGTCACGGCGGGGAACACAGGCGCGGCAATGGTGACGGCGTTGTTCCGTCTGGGGCGCATGCGCGGCGTGGACCGTCCCGCCCTGGCGCCTCCCTTCCCCACCGCAGCAGGTTACTGCATCATCCTCGACATCGGCGCAAATCCCGACTGCAAGCCCGAGAACCTCCTGCAATTCGGCATCCTGGGAAGCGTCTATGCGGAGCGGGTGCGCGGGGTGAAGAATCCCAGAGTCGGGTTGATTTCGAACGGCGAAGAAGCAGGCAAAGGCAGCGAACTGGTCAGGGGAGCGTATCCGCTGCTGGCAAACTCAGGGCTGAACTTCATCGGCAACGTGGAAGGCAAGGAAATCTTCGGCGGGCATGTGGATGTGGCGGTAACCGACGGTTTCACCGGCAACGTCCTGCTCAAATCCACCGAGGCGGTCGCCAAGTTGATCATCGAAAAAATCCGCGAGGCAATCAAAGGCGGAGGTCCGCTGGCGATGCTGGGTGGGTTGCTGGTCAAACCTGCGCTGGGAAAAATCAAAAAACTGCTCGACCCTTCGGAGGAGGGCGCGGCGCCCCTGCTCGGCGTGAACGGACTGGTCTTCATCGGTCACGGGCGTTCGGATGCGCTGGCAATCAAGAACGCCATCCGCGTGGCAAAGGAGGCGGCTGAGTCGAAGGTGCTGGAGGCGATGAAATCCGCCATTGAGGAAAGTTTGAAGAAATAATGTAGTGACGACTTAAGTCGTCACACAGGATCACCATGAAAATCATCAAAAACGAAAAACTCATCAACCGCAACCGGCAAATCGGTCAATGGACCAGCCTTGCGGCGCTGCTCGTGCTGGGCTTGGGCATGTACATCTCGTTCACGCGCACCGACTTGTTCGTCTACTCGCTTGCTGCCCTGCTGGTCGGTTTTACGCTGACCCAAATCGGCATGTACATGGGCAACCGCTACGGACGCAGTCCGCGCCCCGATGAAACGCTGGACGCCGGGCTCAAAGGTCTGCAGAACGAATTCGCCATCTACCACTACATGGCGCCCGCTTCGCACTTGCTTGTCGGTCCTGCAGGGATTTGGGCGCTGTTCCCCTATCACCAGCGCGGAAAAGTAACCTACAAAAACAACCGCTGGCGCATGAGCGGCGGCGGTTTCTTGCAAGGTTACATGCGTATCTTCGGGCAGGAAGGGCTTGGACGCCCCGATATTGAAATTGAAAGCGAAATCAGCGCGCTGAGAAAACATCTTGCCAGGCACATGGACGAGGCGCAAATCCCGCCGATCAACGCCCTGATGGTCTTCACCAGCGGCGACGTTGAAATTGACGCGGCGGACGCCCCGATCCCTGCGATGAAGGTAAAGGAACTCAAGGAATTTTTCAGGAAAAAGGCAAAGGAAAAGCCGATTGCCGCAGGTCAACTCGCGGCAGTCCAAGATGCGCTGGCGAAATAACAATCGCCCCAACCCCTCTCCAAAATTTGGAGAGGGGTTGTATGATACACTTGTTCTACTATGCAATCAATTGTAGCCATTGACATCGAAACAACGGGGCTCAACGACGAGCGCGATGCGGTCATCGAAATCGGGGCGGTGAAATTCAAAGGTCACCGCGTGGAGGATGAGTGGACCTCGCTCATCAACCCCGGCAGGCATATTCCCGAATTCATCACCGCGCTGACGGGCATCAGCGACGTGGAAGTACGCCGCGCGCCGCGCCTGCCCGACATCGCCCATGAACTCGAAGCCTTCGTCGGGAACGCTCCTGTCGTGGGGCATAACATCCGCTTTGATCTGGGATTTTTGCAAAAGCAGGCGGGAATTCTGCGTTACAACGAAATCATTGACACCTACGAACTTGCCGCCGTGCTCATGCCCACTGCCAGCCGTTACAACCTCGGCGCGCTGGGAAAACAACTCGGCATCCTGCTTCCCGCCACCCACCGCGCCCTGGACGATGCCCGCGTCACAATGGCGGCGTTGAACAAATTGCTCGAAATGGCGCGCGAACTGCCGCTCGATTTGCTTGACGAAATCGTCCGCCACGGCGAGGTGCTGGAGTGGGACGCCAACTGGGCGTTTCAGGAAATTCTGCGCTCGCGCGCCAAAGAAGGCATCAAAGCCAAAAAGACGCAGCAACAGACTCCTTTTTTCGACGAGGAAAAATACCCCCCGCTGGTCAACCCCGAAGAACCCGCGCCCATCAACGAAGAAGAAGCGGCGTCCATTCTGGAATACGGCGGACCATTCTCGCGCTACTTCGAATCCTTCGAGCAAAGACCGGAGCAAATCGCCATGCTGCGCGCAGTTGCCAACGCGCTCTCGTATGGCACACATCTGATGGTTGAAGCGGGAACCGGCGTAGGCAAATGCCTGACAGGCGATGCATGGATCACATTCGAAAGCGGCAAACGCAGCCAAATTGGAGAAATTGTCGCAGCAGGCACGATACCCGCCGAGCCAATTCTCTCTATCACCGCGGGCGGCAAACTCACCTATCAGAAGATCAAGGCTTTGCACAAAAACGGCAGACGCCCCGTTTGGAAATTGAAAACCGGCCTGGGACGAAGCATCACCGCTACCGCCAACCATCCATTTCTAACCTTCAACGGCTGGCAAGTTTTGTCTGAACTTAGAGTTGGCGACCGCATCGCCACGATACGCCGCCTTCCCCCCGGCGCTCTTTCCCAAGACCTGTACTGGGATCGCATCGTGGCAATTGAACCAGCCGGCGAAGCAGAAACGTTCGACCTGACCATGGATGGCGAACCGAATTTTGTCGCCAACGATATCGTGGTTCACAATTCATTCGCCTACCTCATTCCCGCCGCCTTGTTCGCCCTGCAAAACAACACGCGCGTCGTCGTCTCCACCAACACCATCAACCTGCAAGACCAACTCATCCAGCGCGACCTGCCCAATTTGAGTCAGGCGCTCGACCTCGATTTCCGCTTCTCCGTGCTCAAGGGGCGTTCGAATTATCTCTGCCCGCGCAGGCTCGAACACATGCGTCACTACGGACCGAAAAACACCGATGAAATGCGCGTGCTGGCGAAAGTTTTGGTCTGGCAGTTGAACAATTCGAGCGGCGATCGAAGCGAAATCAACCTCACGGGACCGACCGAGCGCGAGGTGTGGAATCGATTGTCGGCGGAGGATGATGCGTGCACCACCGAGACGTGCATCAAGCGCACGGGCGGCGCGTGTCCCTTCCACCGCGCCAAGACCGCCTCGCAATCGGCACACGTGCTGGTCGTCAACCACGCGCTGCTGCTGTCGGATGTCGCCACAGGGAGCAAGGTCCTGCCCGAATATTCGCACCTCATCATTGACGAAGGTCATCATCTCGAATCCGCCACCACCAACGCGCTCTCTTTCAGGCTGAGTCAATTCGATTTGGAGCGCATGATGAAAGAGATCGGCGGGACAAACACCGGCGTGCTCGGACGCCTGCTCGCCGAGACGAACGAAACGCTTCGCCCCGCCGACTTTGGCTTGCTTCAGCAAAAGGTCAATCGCGCCACCGACAAAATCTTCCGCATCGAACAGATGAACCGCGAATTCTTCAACGTGCTGGGCGAGTTCGCGCGGATTCAACGCGAAGGACAACCCCAATCCAACTATGCCTGGCAGTTACGCCTTCTGCCCGCCACCCGCACCCTGCCCTACTGGGACGAAGTGGAAATGACCTGGGACGCCGCCGGCGAAACCCTGCGCAACCTGCTGACCGACTTAAGCGAAATCCACAAACACGCCGGCGAACTCTACGCCGACGGTCACGAGGAACTCGAAGACCTGATGGGCGACATCAGCAACGTCGCCCGCCGCCTGACCGAAACCGAAGCCAACGTCACCAGCCTGATCAGCAAACCGAACGCCGGCACGGTGTATTGGATCGAAGTCCAGCCAAATCAAAACCGTCTCTCGTTGAATGCCGCCCCGCTCAGTGTTGCCCCGCTGGTCGAAAAATATCTGTGGCACGAAAAGCGTTCGGTCATCCTCACCTCCGCCACACTGACAACGCACGGCGAATTTCAATACCTGCGCAACACCCTCGGCGCCGACGAAGCCGAGGAAATGCAGCTCGGCTCGCCCTACGACTACGAAAACGCCGCTCTGCTCTATATCGCCAACGACATCCCCGAACCGAATCAAAACGGCTACCAACAAATTCTCGACCGCACCATCCTCAATGCCGCCAAAGCCACCGGCGGACGAATGCTCGTGCTGTTCACGTCCTATGCCGCTTTGAAGAGAACGTCGCAAGCCATCACCGCTCCGCTGGCGCGCGAAGAAATTTACGTCTATGAACAGGGCGACGGCGCCTCGCCAAACGCCCTGCTCGAATCCTTCAAAACCACCGACCGCGCCGTCCTGCTGGGCACCAAATCCTTCTGGGAAGGCGTGGATGTGCCGGGCGACGCCCTCTCCATCGTCGTCATCACCAAACTGCCCTTCGACGTTCCCACCGACCCGCTCATTGCGGCACGCTCCGAACTGTACGAAGACCCGTTCAACCAATACTACCTGCCCGAGGCAATCCTCAAATTCCGCCAGGGATTCGGGCGGCTCATCCGCACCCAGTCCGACCGCGGCGTGGTTGCCATTCTCGACCGCCGCGTGTTGACCAAGCAATACGGGCGGCTCTTCCTCGAATCCCTGCCGCCCTGCACCGCCCGGCAGGGACCTGCCGCAAACCTTCCGCGTGAGGCGGCAAGGTGGCTGGGAATGTAACATGCCATCCCTCTACTTCATCCTTTTCGAACTCATCATCTACGTTCAACTTGCGCTTTGTCTCCGCCATGCGCGGGAACATGGCGCTGCAAACCTGCTGCGGCTGTTGGCAGGGATTCTTTTCGGCGTTTTGCTCGAACTCGCCACAATTCGTCAATTGAACGCCTACGAGTACGGTCAATTCGTCGTTATGATCCTGGATGTACCCTTGTGCATCGGCGTTGCCTGGGGCTGCATCCTCTATGCCTCGATGGAGTTTTCAGATGGAAGCAGCCTGCCCTATTTTGCGCGTCCCGTGCTGGACGGCTTGCTCGCGCTGAACATTGACCTGGCGCTCGATGCGGTTGCCATTCGCTTTGGGTTTTGGAACTGGGGGCGGGGATTGGAATTTCAATACTTCGGCGTCCCTTATGCGAACTTCTGGGCGTGGTTTTGGGTGGTGTTCTTCTTTTCGCTCGGCTGGCGTCTCCTGGCGCGGCGCAAGGATTGGCTCGGAACGTGGGCATCCCCTCTCCTTGCGGTGTGCATCGGTCTTGCAGGCGTACTGGGGAGCAACGCGCTGATCGCCTTCCGCATCCCCTTCGCCTATCACGGGCTGACGGCAGCCGCCCTTCTGGCTTTTGCATTTACTTTTGTAATCATCCTTCGCCCGAGGCTTTCCATCAAGCCCCTGCCTTCCCTCACTTTCTGGATTCCCGCGCTCTCCCATTTCTACATCCTGATCGCCGGTCTTGCTGCCGGCGTCATTCTTAATCCACCGTTCCTGCTGGTCATGGGCATTATCATGATCATCATCTCCCTTTCCCTGCACCTGCCGGCGATAAAACGGTCCGCTTTCACATCACAACGCAAAGCCGGGCAAACATAGCGCCTGTCTGCCATCACGCGGAATTCCTTTCACAAGGCATCATAATGAACTATCGTCAATTGGGCAAAACAAACCTGATGGTCTCCGAAATCGCCGTCGGCTGTTCCGCCTTTTGGGGGGATAAAATGTTCCCCGAACACAAAGCCGCTGCCGTCATCCACGAAGCGTTCGAGCGCGGAGTCAACTTTTTCGACACCGGACACAACTACTCCAACTTCAACGCAGAACCCCGCCTGGGGCGCATTCTTCAGCAAATTCTCAAGAGAAACGACCGCTCCAAAATCATCGTCTCCACCAAAGGCGGATCGGTCATCGGCAGAAGCCCGGTACTCTCCCTGCGGCGCGGCGAGAACAAGGACTTTTCCCCCGACGCCATCGAACGGTCCTGTTTGGAATCGCTCAAAAATCTGAACTGCGGCTACCTCGACATCTTCCAACTGCACGGAATCACCCAGGTCCAGATGACCGACGCGCTCATCGAACGGCTGGCAAAAATGAAGCAGAGGGGCTTGTTCAAACACCTTGGCATCAACACCCACAAGGAAGCCGGCATGCTCTTCGCCGCACAACATCCCGAACTCTTCGACATGGCGCTGATTGATTACAACATCCTGCAATTGGACCGCGAACCGGTCATTGACAAACTGCACGCGGCGGGCATCGGCGTTGTGGCTGGCACCGTGCTGGCGCAGGGACATCTGGTGAAGGGCAAAATCGGCTCCATCAGCAGCGGTTCCTTCTTCTGGTATCTGGCGCGCTCCCTGCTCCGCCCCTCGAGCCGCCGCCTGGCAAAACGCTCCAAACCAATGCGGGACGTGCTGGCATCCATCACCGAAATGTCGCCCGCCCAAGCCGCATTTGCCTACATTTTGGACAACCCAAAAATATCGAGCTGCGTGTTCGGAACCACAAACCCTGCCAACCTCATCGAGGTCATCGAGGCGGCGGACCGGAAACTCACCGAAGACAGCAAACGCAAAATACGCCGGGCATACCAATCCCTGACGTACAAAATCAGCGAATAAGCGCCATCACAGAGCGCCATATCGCCGATTTACACGAATTGACAAAACAGGACTTACGCGCAATCGGCGTTCTCTAAGAGAGTGTTTTGAAATTCATGTTCCAACCACAGATGAACACAGATAAATTCAGTAGATCACGAAAACCCTGCGTAACTTG
>DAOUBY010000244.1:0-7712 GCA_034432325.1 Anaerolineales bacterium | reverse complement strand
CCTGCGTAACTTGCGCTCTCTAGCGCAAATTCGGCGGTAGAGACCGCCAAATACGCGCTTTCGTGAAGTACTGAGAATCAGTGTTCATCCGTGTTCATCTGCGGTCAATCTCCATTTATAAAGGCAAATCTTGCGCGCTCATACCATAAGCCGCAGCGCACACCATGAAACGAACCATGCCCAAAAATAAACTAAACGACCTCACCAACAAGGAATGGCTGAAATTCCAGAAATCGTGGTTCATCCACAACCCGCCGCCCCGCAAAAAGGGAGTGCTGGTACACCCCGCCAAATTCCCGGAGACGATGGCGCAGGAGTTCATCGAGTTTTTCACCAAGAAGGGCGAGACCGTCCTCGACCCGATGGCAGGCACCGGCTCCACCCTCGTGGCGGCGCTGCGGGCAGGGCGTCACAGTTACGGCATCGAGTTGAATTCCAAATACGCAAAGATTGCCCGGCAAATCATCGAAGAGGAACGAAAATCCATCGGCGCATCTGCCGAAAATCTAAAATCCGAAATCATCAACGGCGACGCCGCTCAAATTGCCGCTTACCGCCTGCCAACGATTGATTACGTCCTCACCTCCCCGCCCTACTGGGACATGCTCCGCGCCCGCGGCGCTGAAACCCAGAAGAAACGCCGCGCCTCCGCCGACCTCGACGTCCACTACTCCGACGACCCGCAAGACCTCGGCAACGTAAGCGATTACGAAGAATTTCTCGCCCGGCTGGTGGGCATCTACGAAGGGCTGAAACCCTGCCTGCGGGAAAAGGCGTACCTCACCATCATCGTCAAGAACGTGAAGAAGGGCGGGAAGATGTATCCGCTGGCGTGGGACCTGGGACGCGAACTGGGGAAAATTTACACCCTCAAAGATGAAAAAATCTGGCTGCAGGATAACCAGCCTCTCGCCCCGTTTGGGCTGGGGTCTGCCTGGGTGAGCAACACGTTTCATCATTACTGCCTGCAGTTCCGCAACGAATCATCCGTTTGACCGTGATTCAGGCTTCCGATTTCATCCGTCTCCCCTACACCCGCGACCTGACCGAAGGCGGCATCGCTTACGCGCTCCGCTCCCTGCCCTACACCTACAACCGCATGGGAGGCTCGCCGTATGAACGCCTGCGAAGGATTGCGGCAGGAATAGCGGTGGAACTGGCGTTTCGCCGCTATCTGACGGAGCAAAAGATTCCCTTCGATGTAAAAGGGGCGACGCCCTTCACCGACCCCGACCGCTACGACGTGTCGCTGGGCGGGCGCAGATGCGACATCAAATCGTTCTTCATTTCGCGGCGCAATCAAATCAAGGAGATGAAACAGAATCCGCAGGTTATGCTGAATGCGCCGGCGCTCGTTCCCTCCGACCAAAACGCCGCGGAAGGGCACTCGGAAAAGGACATCTATATCTTTGCCTTTCTTGCCGGGCTGACTGCCGCCTCCCTGGCAGACCTTCAAAGAGCCGCAGCGAAACAACAGCCGCTGTTTTTAGTGCATCTCATGCCGAAGCCGTGGCGCAGACCGTTCGAGTGGCGCCCGCTGGGCAGGCTGGTCTTCAAATCGGAATCAGCGGAGGGACAAGCTGTGGAGGTCAGCGGTCAGGTGGAGGGGGGAGAGATGCGCACGGTCAGCGTGGAATTGCCGCCGCGCCGGCGCGTTCAAATCGCGGATGAATTTTTCTCGGTCACGCACATCCAAAGTAAGTCTTTGCCGGAAGCCCGCATCGGAATCCACAGCCCCGCCCGCAAAGAGACCTATCTCATCGGCGCGGCGGAATGGGGTAACATTTGGGTCTATGGCATGGAAATCTGGCTGGCAGGCTGGCTCACGCGGGCAGAGTTCATGCAAAGAGCAGCCTCGGTGCCGGAAGGAACGCGCGTTTTCCAGTACGAAAAAACCCGCACGAAAAATCTGGCGGTGTCTGTCCGCGAATTGAAACCGATGACAAAATTATTACAACTCACATAAGACTTACGCGTAATCGGCGTTCTCTAACGCCAATTACCTGTCCAGCGCGTTGGAGAACGCGCTCTACGCAAAGTTTTGCGTAAGTCCTATCAGAACGCGCTCTACGCAAAATTTTGCGTAAGTCCCATCACAAAGGAATGGAGCAAATGAAGGCAAAGCGCTTACTATTTGGATTTACAGTTTTGTCGCTGCTGGCGTGCAATTTCGTCACGCAGATGGTCTTCCCGCCGACCGCAACGCCGATTCCGCCGACCCCCACCCTGACTCCCACCGCCACCGCCTCTCCCACGCCGACGGCGACCCCGCTCGTCCCCGCCTACATCCCCCCGCAATGCGACGCATCCGCGCCGCTGCCGACGATTTCACCAGACGTCGCCATTGTCCCCACCCCGCAATTCGAAACCAAGACCATTTCACAACGAATGCAGTTACAGATCCTGGATGAGGTCGAGCATATTGTGGAACAGGTGTATGTGTACCCGGATTACAACGGCAAAGACTGGAAAGGCATTGTGGCGCGCTACCGCGCCATGGTGCAAGCCGGGCTGGAGACGGAGCGCTTTTATTTCGAAATGCAGAACATGATCGGCGAACTGGAGGACGACCACTCCTCCTTCGTCTCGCCGGTGGAAGTGCAACTTTCGGAGGAAGAACTCAAAGGCAGGATCAAGTTTGTCGGCGTGGGCGTGTACAGCAACGTGGACTTCGAGCGCGGGAAGATTGTTGTCATCTCCACGTTCCCCGGCTCGCCCGCCGACTATGCCGGGCTGAAACCGCACGACAGCATCCTGCTGGTGGACGGCAAGCCGATTACCGCAGAAACCGGCGTCCGCACGCTCGGACCGGAATGCACATCCGTCCGCCTCACCGTTCAATCGCCGGGCGAACCCCCGCGCGAGGTGATGGTCGTCCGCGCCGCCATTCAGGGCAGCGTTCCCATTGACGCCCGCCTCGTCCCCACCGCCGACGGTTCCCGAATTGGCTACATCTTCATCCCCTCCTTTTTCGACGAAACCCTGCCGGGGCAAATCGAAAACGCCCTCGAGCAATTTGGCGAGTTGGACGGACTCATCCTGGACGTGCGCTTGAACGGCGGCGGAAGCAGTACGGTCGCCTATCCGATTCTTTCCCTCTTCACAAGCGGCAAACTCGGAGATTTTGTCAGCCGCAGCGCTTCGCGCCCCCTCGTCCTTCGCGCCGCCCCGGTCAACAACTCGCAGACCGTTCCGCTGGTGGTGCTGGTCAGCAAGGACACAGCCAGTTTTGGCGAAATCTTCGCCGGCGTCCTGCGCGACGCGCGCGGCGCAAAAATCGCCGGCGAGACCAGCCTGGGCAACGTGGAAGTCCTGCACGGCTACGACTTCGACGACGGCTCGGTGTTGTGGATCGCCTCCGAAACGTTCGACTCGGCTTTCTCCGACGACGACTGGGAACGCGACGGCATCATCCCCGATATTCAGGCATTCGCCGAATGGGACACCTTCCGCTTCGAAACCGACCCCTCCATCCAAGCGGCGCTGACCCTGCTGGGACACAAGTAACCCCCTCCATCCCGCCAAGGCAGGATACCTCCCCCCAAGGTCGTATGCCGAAAGTTGTGTAAATTCGTACCGCAAGATTAATCTCGCGCCACTTTTACACAAAAAATCGAGATACTATTCCCCCCAAAAAAATCCGGCTGGAACTCGTCGGATTTTGGGGAAGGCTGGGCGGGGCTTAAATTCAACTCATCCGCTTCTGGTACACTTCTCCGCATGTCGAAACGAAACATCCTGCTGACCGGTGCAGGTCTCCTCGCGCTGGGCATCCTGTTCCTGCAAATCCCCGCCGTCAACGAACGCATTGGATGGCGCTATGAGGTGGCAAAAACCTATCTGCGCAACGTCCTCAACCCTGTGGGCGCTGTGCCGACCGCCATCCCCAACCCCACAAGCGCAGCAACCCTTCCCCCCACTCAAACCGCCGTCCCGACACAGCAGGCTCTCGAAACAGAAGCAGTCCCAACGTCCACGCTCGAACCGTTGCCCGCACAGGCATCCCTCGCCTCGCCGCCTTACGAAAAACAAACCGCGAACAACTGCGGTCCCGCCGCGCTCTCGATGATGCTCCACATGTTCGGCTGGAACGGTTCGCAAAAAGACATTTCCGAGGTCATCAAGCCGGTCAACGGCGACCGCAACGTCAACCCCGAAGAACTGGCATACTGGGTGCGCAACTACGCCGGCTGGCTGCGCGTTGAATACCGCGTGGGCGGCGACATCGAAACCCTCAAACGCCTCATCGCCGCAGGATACCCGGTCATCATCGAAGGCACCACCGCCCTCAACCCCGACGACACCGGCTGGCCCGATGACGACTTGTGGGCGGCGCACTTCCTCCTGCTCAACGGCTACGACGATTCCACCCAAACCTTCCTCGCCCAGGATACCTACCGCGGACCCGACAAACAGGTGCCGTACGCTCAACTCGAATCGGAATGGAAACCGTTCAACTATTTGTATTTGATTGTGTACCTGCCCAATCAGGAAGAACAGATTCAACAACTGCTCGGTTCAAACTGGGACCCGGAGCGGAACCGCCAAAATGCCCTTTCCCTCGCTGAAGCCGCCGTCGCCGCCGACCCCGCCGACGCCTTCGCCTGGTTCAACGTGGGCAGCAACCTGGTGTACTTTGGGCGCTACGACGAAGCCAACGCCGCCTACGACAAGGCGCGCGAGATTGGCTTGCCTCAGCGCATGTTCCGCTACCAGTTCGGACCGTTCCTCGCCAACTTCCACGCCAACCGCATTGACGACCTGCTCGCTCTCACCGAGTACGCCCTCCAGCGGACGCAAATGTCGGAAGAAGCATGGCTCTGGCACGGCTGGGCGCTGTACCGCAAAGGCGACATCAACGGCGCAATCAATGACTGGCGCAAAGCGCTCACCGTCCGCCCGGGATATGAAGATGCCCTCTACGCTTTGAACTTCGTCGGCGCCGCGCCGTGAAACGAAATACCGCTGCTACATGAAAAACATCCTCTCCGCCCTCCTTGTCGTCCTGCTGCTTTCCGCCTGTGGAGGTCGAACCGCGCCTCCCGCCTCGACCTCTCACGAAACTTCCTCTCCGCTTTCTGCCACACCTTCGCTCGAACCTTCTATTGAGACATCAACCAATATTTTGCCTACGCGCAATTTTTCACCATCCCCTACCGAACAACCACCTGCCGCCGCTGCTCCCACAGAAGCGGCGCTCACCGTCCGTGTTTCTGCCATTGACGGCATGCCGCAAGTGTATATCCCTGCAGGGACGTTTTTCATGGGCGGCTTCGACGTCCGCGCTGCGCCGGATGAGTTCCCCAACCGGCAGGTCACCCTCAATGCCTATTGGATGGATCAACTCGAAGTAACCAACGCCATGTATCAGTTGTGCGTCAACGCGGGAGGGTGCACCCCTCCGCAAAAGTTCGAGTCGCAGCGGCGGCGGGAGTACTACAACAATCCCGAATTCAGGGATTACCCGGTGGTATACGTCACCTGGGGACAGGCGCAAGCCTACTGCGCATGGGCGGGCAGGCGTCTGCCCAGCGAGGCGGAATGGGAACATGCCGCCCGCGGAAACGACATGCGCACCTTCCCTTGGGGCGAAGACAAGCCCGACTACCGTTTTGCGAACTTCAACTTCATCGTCAAAGACACCTCGCGCGTCGGGACGTATCCGCTGGGAGCCAGTCCGTTTGGAATATTCGACATGGCTGGCAATGCCGCCGAATGGACGAATGACTTCTACAACCCCGGTTATTATGCAATTGGCGGGTTGGTCAACCCGCTGGGACCGCTCACCAGCACCAATTATCTGCGCGTGGTGCGGGGGGGCAGTCTGGGCGACGCCGAGGTCAACATTCGCGTTTCGAAGCGTTCTGCTGTGCAGGGACCCATTCCCTCCGCCCTGCCCGGTTCGCCCGAGGCGCTCGGCGTTTTCTCGCCGCGCATCGGCTTCCGCTGCGCACAGGATGAATGACGAACGAGGCGATACAGCTTATCTGCACTCGCTTCAGGGTTTTTCTTAAAGTCGTCCATTGTCATTGCGAGGGCGGTGTTTTTTCGCCCGAAGCAATCTCCAAATGGTCAGCCTGTTAACGGCAGACTGCTTCGGGTCTCGATACGGACGCCACGGAACGGCGTCCTACTCGACCCTCGCAGTGACATCATTCTGGGCTTTAAAAAACCTGGCGCCCGATTTATGGCTTTCTCAAAGCCGCTTTTATGATCGCCTGTTCTGTGCGGTTCTACCCGCGCCCATTCGATGCCGCTTTTGTTGACTTTGAGAAAACCATGCTGCCCGATTGCAAAACCATTGACATATTTCATTTGACTGGTAGAATACCGCCCAATATGTTTACAAAGTCGTTCCCGCGTTCCCGTCGTCCGTACCCACTTCTCAGCGAGAAGGCTGGGTTTTGTTGTTTTCGGATGACGGAATAAGCGCGCAAACGACGCGCAAGTCTACCCAAACAGCCCTCCTTCTCGGAGGGCTGTTTTTATTTTATTTTGCCTCCTTCCCCATCCCTCTCCCTGTGGGAGAGTGGCAGGGTGAGGGAGAGAGTCAAAAGGAGAACCCATGTCCAAACCAAAACCGTCTGTCCAAAAAGTGGTCCTTGCCTACTCCGGTGGGCTGGACACGTCCGTCATCGTCCCGTGGCTGAAGGAAAACTACGGCTGCGAAGTGGTGGCTTTTTGCGCCAACATCGGACAGAGCGATGAAGACCTGACCGGTCTGGAGCAGAAGGCGCTCGCCAGCGGCGCGAGTCAATTCGTGCTGCATGATTTGCGCGAGGAGTTCGCCGCCGAGTATCTCTTTCCAATGCTCAAGGCCGGGGCGGTGTACGAACATAAGTACCTGCTCGGCACTTCGGCTGCCCGCCCGCTGATTGCCAAGCACCTGGTGGACGTGGCGCACGAAGTCGGCGCGGACGCCGTGGCGCACGGCGCGACCGGCAAGGGCAACGACCAGGTGCGCTTCGAACTCACCGTCATGGCGCTCGACCCCCGCCTGAAAATCATCGCTCCCTGGCGCGAGTGGGATATCCGTTCGCGCGAGGACGCCATCGCCTACGCCGCCAGGCACAATGTGCCGGTCACAGCCACGGTCAAATCCATCTACAGCCGCGACTCAAACCTGTGGCATCTTTCCCATGAGGGCGGTTTGCTCGAAGACCCGTGGAACGAACCCGAAGAGAGCATGTATCAGATTTCCACCTCGCCCGAAAACGCCCCCGATGAACCAGAGTATGTCGAAATCGAGTTCGAGAGCGGCGAGCCGGTGGCGGTCAATGGCGAGAAACTCAGCCCGGCGAAACTCATCGAGCGGCTGAACGCCATCGGCGGGGCGCACGGCATCGGGCGTGTGGATTTGGTCGAAAACCGCCTGGTGGGGATGAAATCGCGCGGCGTGTACGAAACCCCCGGCGGCACGATTCTGCTCTATGCCCATCGCGAACTCGAATCGCTCGTCCTCGACCGCGAGACGGCGCATTTCAAAGAGATTGTGGCGGTCAAGTACGCCGAACTGACCTATTACGGACTGTGGTTCACGCCGCTGCGCGAGGCGCTGGACGCCTTTGTCAACGCCACGCAAGGACCCGTCACCGGCACAGTGCGGCTCAAACTCTACAAAGGCAACATCATCAGCGCCGGGCGCAAGAGCCCCTTCAGCCTGTACCGCGAGGACTTTGCCACCTTTGGTCAGGAAGATGTCTATGACCAGA
>DAOUBY010000243.1:0-11643 GCA_034432325.1 Anaerolineales bacterium | reverse complement strand
ACCTGCATCAACCCCAGCGCGGTGGCGCTTTCGGTCTTCTCGTACATGAAAATCGTCAGCGCAAACTGACTCATTCCACTGGCAAGCACAGAGACGATCTGCCCCAGCCAGATGACAACAAAGGCAAACATCCCCGCCGGGCGTTTCGGTTGTGATTCCATGAGATTTGTAGTTGTGTTATTCGATGTAAATTTCGACGTGTTCGCCGTCTTCCTCGTCGGTCACGTCAATGATCTTGCCGGTCACGCCGGAGCGCAGGGCTTCCATCACATTCGACATGTCCACGCCCTCCACCTCCGGAGCAAAATGCGCGCCGATCTTCAAGCCTGCATCCACCAGCGCCAGCGGAATCTGCACCGACGCCTTCGAGCGCCCGGTACGCGTGTCGGTCACGCGGATTCTCAGCCACTTTGCCGCGCCAGGCATGCCCGGCGCGCGAGGCGGAGTCGGCTTTTTGGCGCTCAATGCCGCAAGCAATTTTGCGCCTTCCTCAGCGCTGAGTTTGCCATCCTCGATCATCTTCAGGATTTTCATTCTTTCTTCAGCGGATGCCATATCTACCTCCAGGTCAGAATTTCATGATGAAACAGCGGCGATTGCAGCCTCTTCCGGTTTTTCCTCATGCTTGGGAAGTTCGAACTTCAACCAGATGGGAATAATCGAAAGCAATATGGCAATTGCCGTAATTGTAAAAGGAAATCGAGGGCTGAAGCGCTCCCATAACTGCGCGCCGATCCACGGCGCGGGCAGGGAGATGATCCCCAAACTGGTGCTGAACAACCCAAACGCCATGCCGCGCAAATGCTGCGGCACTGCCTTGCTGATCAGAGATTGATAGGCGGGCGTAGAAACGCCCACTCCCATCCCCGCCAGCGCCCAGCCTGCAAAATACAACCAGCGGTTTCCCTGCGGAATATTGACAAGCAGGAACAACGCCCCGCTCATCAGCGCCATACCCAGGGCAATCCCAAACCGCTCCCCCACTTTATCCGAAAGCCAGCCGCCGGGAATGGTCACCAGCATCATGCTCAAGCCAAACAATGAAGTCGCCCAGCCAATCTGCTGAATGGACAAACCGCCGATTTCCTGCATGTAAACGGGGAACAGATTCCCCGACAACTGAAACGACACATCGCGGAAACCATCGGTGAGCAAAATCCACGTAATCAACCCGCCCGAAAACATCATCCCGAACATCGCCCCCAAATTGGATTTCAACCCGGCGAACGAAAGAACTTTTTTTACTGTCTCGACCTTCGCCGCCTCACGCGCCATGCCGATTCGCATGACTGCGGCAATGAAGTAAAAAACGCCCGCCACCAACAGCATCAACTTGAAACCATAATCCTGCGCCAGCCAGCCGCCCAGCGGCGGACCCACCACCGAAACCACCATGAAAATCGTCTGCGTTATGCCAAAGACCTTGCCGCGATTCTCCTCGCTCGAATGCTCCGCAATGAACGCATCGAAACTGGGACCCACCAGCGCCCGCGCCACCGAACCGATCGCCACCGCTATCACCAGCCAGCCCCACGACTCCGCCAGCACCAGCGGCACAAAACCGATCACGCCGAAAACACTGCCAATCGCTATGGCGCGCAGACGCCCCAGCGTATCCGAAATCCAACCGCCCAAAATCTGCAAAAAGAGCGGCACAATCTGCGAGAGCGTAAAAAACAAACCAATCTGCGAAATCGAAGAACCAAGGTCCTTCAGATACAGCGGCATCAAGCCGCCGTACATGTTCCCGCCTATGTTCGCAAAAATCATCGCCGCCAGGAACAGGATCAGCAATCCGCTCAATAAAGGTTTTTTCTTTGCCTCAGTCATTCAAACTTCCTCACCCGATATAAACTTGCACATGAGCGTCGTCGTCATCCACATGCACCATCAAGGGTTCGTCCGAATCCCGCGCCGCCCGCATCATCTGAACAACGCCCTCCGCCTTGCCGCGGCTCATCCCCTTGAGGTTGTGTCCAAACGAATCGAAGAACCACGCCAGCAGCCCCAAAGGCGCGGGAAAGCCAAAAGTAATATGCTTCGGTCCGTCGCCCGGTTTGGCGTCCTTCCGATCCACATCCACATACACCCAGCGCGAAGCACGCCCCCCGCCGCCCAGCGCAATCAGCAAAATTCCGAACAGCAGCGGGAGAATCATGCAATAGAACCAGAAATTCGTCCCGGCGTTTTGCTGAATGGCGTAAATTGCCCAGGCGCTCGCCACCGTGACCAGGACGCCCACCCACAACGGGATCAGCGCAAAGCGGCGCGCCCGCGCCTTGATCCGATCGAACTCCGGCGCCTCGCTTCTTTCATAGCCGAAACCTGATGCGCTTTCAAAGACCTCCACCTCTGCCTCGGCATCGTCGTCCAGCGCTGCCATCAAACTGACGGCGTCCTCCGCAGAAATTTTCCCATCTTCCACCATCTGCAAAATCTTCTTGCGCTCCTCCGAAGACATCACTTGCCTCCTTCCAGCGCGGCGAGCAACTGCTCCGCCTGCTCAGCAGTGATTTTCTTCTCCGCCAGCATCTTCAAAATCGCCATGCGCTCCGCATCAGACACAGGTTCAGCAGGAGGCGCCGGCGGAGTCGGCGGTTTGGGACCACCCTTGAATTCCCAATTCCAGCGTCCAATCTCCAGCCCCACCCGTCCGCGGCGGGCATGACGCTCGGCAGTGCGCTCGGCGCGGCGCATCGCCTCCTCGGCGCGTTTGGTTGCGCGGCGGGTTGCCTCTTCCACACGTTTCGAAATGCGGTCGCCCAAACCAGAAAAATCGAAATTCATCCCGGCAAAGTTTCCAAATTCCTCGGCATACTCGGCGGCATCCTCGCGGCTGCTCACGCGCACATCGCCGCCCGCGCTCAAAGAAATCTTTGCCGAGCCGCTTCCCAACACCACGACACGTTCTGTCGCATCCTCGTCGGGTTCCACGCCGGGCAGGTCAATATCAATCAAATCGCCCTGCATGGTGAGAGTGGCATCGGCGTCCGGCGGGATGACCAGCAAAATGTCATCGCCTGCCACCACCGAATATTCGCCATCGGCGCGCGGGTCCAGATAAACGATCACATCCTCACCCACGTTGACCTTTACGTCGCCGCGTGCGCCGCGCAGGGCAAGGTCATTGCCCACCGAGTCGAGGGACACCTTCCCCTCCGCATCACGGATGGACACATCACCGCCGGCGTTGCGCACATGCACATCGCCCCGTGCATTACGCAAACTGAAATCGGCGCCGATGCTGCCTATCGTCACAGAACCAGCCTCACGGATGGAAAGATCGCCGCCGACATTTTGCAAAGAGACATTCCCCTGCACGCCGCGAATCGAAGCGTCTCCGCCGATGTTTCCCAATTCAAAAGAAGCGCCTTTCGGCACGCGCAGCGCCAGATCGCCGCCGCAAGAGACAGTCACCTCCTCACCGCTCTGCTGAACCTGAATATCTTCCTCATCACCTTTGATGAGAATATCGCCGTCCCAACCGACAACGCTCAAATCGCCGCCGACAGAGCCCACTTTGATTTTCGGCGTTTTCCCGGCTGAAATAATTTTGGACATGGGCTACTCCTCCTCTCCGCGCAAAATGCGCATGGCTTCATCCGCCGAGATTCTGCCCGCCTCCAGATCCTCGAGCACGGCGTTGCGCCGCTCCACGCTAATATCAACAACTTCTTCTTTACCGGGTTCATAACCCAGCGCGCGAATCACCTCATGCAGGCGGTTGCGAATCGTAGGGTAAGATAGACCGAGTTCCTGTTCCATGCGGTTGATCTTGCCTTCACAACGAACGAACGTCACAATGAAGTCCACATGCTCCGGGCTCAAATGCCCAAAAGGACCGCTCGTAAAACGCCCCTCGATGACCGTATCACACGAAGCGCAATGCAAGCGCGCAACTGTCAGTTCAGACTGACAGACCGGACAGCGGGATGGTGCAGGATGCATGATACTCCTCCAATCGGTTTGCTGAATATGGCGGCAGCGCCGCAGATGTTTTCAAGCGGACAGCAGAAAACGGCAAAATTGCTGGTAAGATAATGCCGCAAGAAGAGAAAAACGGCATCGGCGATCGAATCTGAGCCTTATTGCGTAACGCGACTTTCAAGTCGCAAACCAAACAGCAAGCAACAGGAATGCCGCACCATAAAATCTTCACAGTTGGCGTCGTTTTTGCGGAGCAATACTATAAAGTCTATTGCGGGCTGCTTCACACAAAACCTGCTGTCTTTGGAAAATTATAAAGCAATTATTGAAATTGTCAAGTTAAAATTTTATATTATTCAACATTATTCGATATATTATAAAATAATTCTACATACTGGTTGATTATTACAAACCAAGAGGAACATGATACGCTCCATCTACTACGCCCCTGGCGCTCCCCTCCGCACCAATATCCCGCCCCGCGAATTCCCAAAACTCATCCGCAACCGCCGCGGACTTCTCTGGGTGGATTTCTCAGACGAGCCGCCCGAAACCTGCCTCCCCATCCTCGCGAGTTTCGGCTTCCATCCCCTGGCAATCGAAGACGCCCTCCAGCAAACGCATTCCCCCAAACTCGACGACTGGGGCGGGTATCTCTACATCGTTTTGAACTACATGTCGGTTGCCCAAAATGGCGAAGAATGGGACACCGACATTGATGAACTGGATATCTTCCTCGGCAAAAATTACATCGTCACACATCACGACTTCCCCCTCCCGGCGGTGGACGAAACCTGGACGTCCTGTCAGCGCGACCCGCGCACCCTGCAAGACGGCGCCGATCACCTTCTCTACAAAATTGCCGACAAACTGATTTCCGCCTACATGCCCGCTGTCGAAAAAATTGACGAAACCATTGACCAGATCGAAGATCAGGTCTTCGACAGACCCTCGCCTCAGACTCTCGAAAGGCTGTTTGCCCTCAAACGCACCTTACTGGCAATGAGGCGGATCCTCCTCCCCCAGCGCGAAGTGATGAACAAACTCGCCCGCGATGACTTCGATGTGATCGACCCGCGAGACCGCATCTTCTTCCGCGACCTCTACGACCACCTCGTCCGCCTCCACGATCTCAACGAAAGCCTGCGCGACCTGGTTGGCGGCGCGCTCGACACCTACCTCTCCGTCATCAACAACCGCATGAATGACATCATGAAAACGCTCACCATCATTACCACCCTTTTCATGCCCATCACCTTCATCACAGGCTTCTTTGGCATGAACTTCTTCGAACCCATTGCCAATCTAACCGGCTGGACCACCCGTCCAATCTTCTCCCTGACGGTTCTCATCATGCTCTTCTTCCCCTTCGGCATGTACCTCTGGATGCGCCGCCGCACCTGGATATGATTTCTTGTGACAACCTCAATTTGGGTTGCGCCGCCCAATTCACGAAAATGAAAAACAGAATACCAATTGCCCATCTGCTATTTGCCCTCAGCCTGCTCCTTTCAATCAGTGGATGCGGGATTTCACCTTCGATGGAAAAGCGCCCGAATTTCTTGATCATTGTTACGGACGATCAGCGCTACGACACAATGGCTTATATGCCCAACACACAGAGTCTGATTTTTGATCAGGGCGTCACATTTACAAAGGGCTTCATCACCACGCCTTTATGCTGCCCCAGCCGCGCCAGCATACTGACAGGAATGTACGCGCACAATCACGGCGTTTTGAACAATGACGAAAAACTACAATATCCTACCTTTATCGAAACTATGCACGCCGAAGGTTACTACACCGGCTTGATCGGCAAGTACCTGAATTCCTGGAAAGGAGAAGCGCGCCCCGAATATGATTACTGGGTCTCGTATTTCAAAGGCGAAACCCGCTATTATGGTCCCGACCTCAATGTCAACGGCGAGTGGAGACGACATAAAAAGGACGAATATATCACCTACCTGCTGGGCGATTACGCGGTGGAGTTTCTGGATAAAGCCTCCCGGCAGAACAAGCCCTTCATCCTGCTGTTCACCCCCAACGCTCCTCATGAACCTGTAACTCCCGCCAACGAGGACCTTGGGCGACTGACCAACCTTCCCCCGCATCGCCCCCCAAGTTTCAACGAAGCAGACATCACAGACAAACCCTTCTGGCTTGCAGCCAAACCGCCGCTGACTGAAGAAGAGATCGCTGCTTTAGACGAATTTCGCCGCAATCAACTTCTCACCCTTATTTCGCTGGATCGTACGATCGGCAGAATCATGACTCATTTGGAAACCAACGGGCTGCTGGATAACACATTCATCCTCTTCCTCTCCGACAATGGCAAATTCTGGGGAGAGCACCGTATCACATCAAAAAATGGGGTTTATGATGAAGCCAGCCGTGTGCCTTTTGCAATCCGCTATCCGCCGCTGATCCCCACCCCCTACATCGACTCGGAACATATTGTCGCCAACATTGACATTGCCCCCACTGTCCTGCAATTAGCAGGCATTGACATCCCGGAAACCATGGATGGAGTATCGCTTGTCAGCCTGTTCACAGGCGGCGCCACATGGCGGGAGGGCATCCTGCTCGAAGGTTGGCCCCCCCGCGGAGTTTACACTGCCGTTCACACGAAACGATACATATACGTTGAGACGATGGATGATAAGTCGGAATTTTATGACTTAGACGCCGACCCCTATCAAATGAACAACCTGATTGACAATCCAGCCTACCAGGATTTGATTGAATATCACAAAGAGCTGCTCCACAAGATAAATATCCAAAAGCATGTACCGAGCGCCAGTGCGAACCCTTAGCCCTCAGGAATTTCACCAAATCTCCCAGCAGCAGGGGACAAATTCGGAGTTGTCGAATTTGGATTTTTTCTCCAACGGGCTTGACACAGAACAGACGTTCGAGTATCATTCATAGCACAAATGAGCGAAAAACGCTCGGGAGGCTGCTATGATGATGGTTCGAAAAAGCAAGGGGTTAACCGACAAACACAAAAAAGTACTGGAATTCGTCAACGAATACCAGACCCAGCACGGACGCCCCCCTTCCATCCGTGAAATCGGCGAAAAGGTCAAAATTTCATCCACCTCGGTTGTCAATTACTACCTCCAACAACTGGAAAACATGGGGTACATCGAGCGTGATGACCGCGTCTCACGCGGCATGCGGCTGACAGGCAAGGTCAATCAGATCGTCCAGGCTGGCAACATGCTCCAGGTGCCCATCTTGGGTCCTATCGCCGCTGGTCTTCCCCTTCCCGAACTGCAGCCCGGCGTAAATTACACAGATAACGAAGCGGAAGCCGTGGACATCGCCCGCAGCCTCCTCCCCTCCAAGGAAAAAGGCGATAATCTCTACGCCCTCCGCGTACAGGGAGACTCGATGATTGACGCCATGATCAATGACGGCGACATCGTAGTCATGAAGCAGACCAACGAAGCCCGCAACGGCGAAATGGTGGCGGTTTGGCTCCCCAATAACAATGAGGCGACGCTCAAATACTTCTTCAAAGAAAAGGATCGCTACCGCCTTCAACCAGCCAACCCAACCATGAAACCCATCTATATCAAAAAGACCGAGCCGCTCGAAATCAAAGGCAAAGTGGTCATGGTTATCCGCAAGGTGGACAAACCTCTCGCCGCGTAAGAAACCAAGCAACAAAAAAGACGGCTTGCATGAGCCGTCTTTTTTGTTGCCTATGAAAGAACCTGCGCTATTCGAGCACCACGGTCGCGCCGGCTTCTTCCAGTTTCTTCTTCGCTTCGTTGGCGGCATCCTTGCCGACAGCCGAGAGAACCTTGCCGCCGGGCGTTTCAGCCAAAGCCTTGGCTTCGCCGAGACCGAGGCTGGTCAACTGGCGGATGACCTTGATCACGTCAATCTTCTTGGCGCCGGCATCCTTGATGACCACATCGAACTCGGTCTTCTCTTCGACAGGCTCGGCAGCCGCAGCAGCGCCGCCAGCGGGCATCGCCGCCATCGCCACCGGCGCAGCGGCAGAGACGCCCCACTTCTCTTCCAGTTTCTTCACCAGTTCAGCCGCCTCGAGGACGGACAGGGTGGAAAGTTCTTCCACAAGTTTTTCGAGTTTTTCAGACATTGCTTACACTCCATTACAAATGAGATAGATTTTTTGTCAATTGCGTAATAACAAGCCGATTACGCGGCGGCGGGGGCTTTCTCTGCGAAAGCCTTGATGACTGCCGCCAAACCACGAGCGGGTTCGGCAATTGTGCGGACCAGTTTTCCAGCCGGCGCCTGCAACATGCCCAGCAACTGCGCGCGGACCACCGGCAAAGGCGGCATTTCCGCCAGAGCTTTGACTTGCGCCGCCGTCAGCGCCTGACCGCTCATGAATCCGCCCTTGACCTTGACGAACTCACTGCCTTTCGTAGCGTCGCTCAAGGCTTTTGCCGTCAAAACAGGGTCGGAAAATGCAAACGAGACAGCCGTGCTTTTCTCCAGGAATTCCGCGGGCAAGTTCATGCCTTGCTCGGCAAACGCGCGGCGGGCAAGGGTGTTCTTCAACACATGGAACTCACCGCCAGCCTCGCGAACCTTCGCGCGGATGTTATCCAGGTCCTTCATCTTCAAGCCGGTATATTCCACGAGAATCACAGCCTGGCTCTTCTTGAGCCATTCGGAATACATGGCAAGCACCTGCTCTTTACGTTCTCTTGTAACTGCCAAAGGATATCACCTCCTTTCTATAAAAAAGTCTTTGCCACTTGACAGGCAAAGACTCACGCAACTCCCAAAGGAGGAATGGTTGCTTGTGTCTTCACCTGAGCAGGATATTAAGTGCCGCTGAAACGACACGCCCGCCTTCACTGGCGAAGTGGCTTATTCAGGCTATCGGGTCGAATTTTACCCGCTTACCTCCAGTTTGTGGGTTTCCGCAGCGTTGACTCTGATGCCAGGACCCATCGTCGTGGCAAGCGTGATGCGCTTGATGTACTCCCCTTTGGCGCCCGCCGGACGCGCCTTATGAACAGCATTCATCAACGCGGCAAAATTATCGTATAACTGATCCACGCTGAACGACGCCTTGCCAACCGAAACATGGATGTTGGCAGTCTTATCGAGGCGGAATTCAACACGCCCTGCCTTGGCTTCCTTGATCGCCCGCGGCAAGTCTGCGGCGCTGACCACCGTCCCAGCCTTCGGGTTGGGCATGAGCCCGCGCGGACCCAGCACACGACCCAGGCGTCCAACCTTGCCCATTGCGTCGGGAGTGGCAATCGCCACATCGAAATCCAGCATGCCGCCTTCGATCTTCTTCAACGTCTCATCATCATCGGCGACCATGTCGGCGCCAGCGGCGCGGGCAGCGGCCGCCCCTTCGCCCTGAGCAAAGACCAGTACACGCACCGTCTTACCCAAGCCGTGCGGCAAAACCACCACATCGCGCACCTGCTGATCCGACTGACGCGGATCGAGAGCCGTGCGAATGTGAACTTCCACCGTCGAGTCGAATTTGGTGATGCTGGTCTCTTTGGCGAGGGCAATCGCCTCGCGCACCGCATATTCTTTTTCCAGATCCACCTTAGCCAGAGCGGCTTTATATTTTTTTCCGTGTTTAGCCATGGGTTCCTCCGTGGTTCAAGCGGAACGCAAATGCGCCCCTCCCACAAAATTAATCTACAATCGTGATGCCCATCGAACGGGCTGTGCCTTCAATCTGCTTGATCGCGCCTTCGAGGTTGATCGCATTCAAGTCCTTCATCTTCAACTCGGCGATCTCCCGAATCTGCGCGCGCGTCACCTTGCCGACCTTTTCCTTGTTCGGCGCGCTGGAGCCTTTCTGCACTTTTGCCGCCTTGCGCAGCAACACCGAAGCAGGCGAGGTCTTCAAAACAAACGTAAACGAGCCGTCGGTATAAACCGTGATCTCGGCTGGAATAATCTCGCCCGGGCGGTTCGACGTGCGGGCGTTATATTCCTTGCAAAAAGCCATGATATTGATACCATGACCCGCCAGCGCCGGACCCACCGGGGGCGCCGGGTTGGCTTTTCCAGCCTCCAGCTGGAGACGAACGATTGCTTTCAGTTTCTTTGCCATTTTTACTCCTTTGTGGTTTTAGCGGGCGATTTTTACGGGACGCCCTCCCACTGTATCAGACTGCGCTGCGGAACACGCTTCCTTCCGCCCCTCAGCCTGTTACTGTTTTCTCTAAGCCTTCTCTACCTGCAAAAAGTCCAACTCGACCGGCGTCTCGCGTCCAAAGAACGAAACATTGACGCGCACCTTCGAACGCTCCATGTCAATTTCTGCCACCACGCCGCGGAAGTCATTGAACGGACCGTCAATGATGCGGACGCGTTCGCCAACCTTGTAAGTCACCTTGACGGTCGGCGCTTCGGCTTCCATGCGCTTGATGATTTGCGCAACTTCTTCCGGACGCAACGGCGTCGGCGTGTTTCCCATGCCGACAAAGCCGGTCACGCCGGGGGTGTTGCGCACCACATACCAGGATTCTTCTGTCAGGAGCATGTTGACCAGCACATAGCCCGGGAAAATGTGACGTTCCACAGAACGCCGCTTGCCGTCCTTGACTTCGATCTCTTCCTGGGTGGGAATGACCACGTCGAAGATTTTGTCCTTCATCCCCATCGTCTCGATGCGCTGCTCGAGATTGTGGCGCACCTTGTTCTCGTATCCGGAGTAGCAATGGATGACATACCAGGCAGGTCCTTCCCCTTCTTCAGGCGCGGCGGAGTCGTCAGAGGGAGCGGCAGGTTGGGAGTCAGGAGCAGGTTCCGGGGCGGTTTGAGGCGTTTCTTCCTGAGAGGAAGCAGTGGCTTGGAGGTCGGAAGAATCGCTTAAAGAGTCGGAAGCCTCCGAGATTTCTTTCACATCGGAAGCAATTTCCTGCGGTTCGAGCGCGCCGCCCGCTACTTCATCCGTTTCGTCGGGCTTGCGTTCGATGGGTTCGGGCGATTCTTGTAACACCATTCGACCTCAAATTCCTTGTTGCGGTTCAGCCGAGCAATAATCCCAGCAAACCACGTGCCGCGGCGTCGGTTACTCCGAGAATGAAGCCGACGACGATCATGACCACAATGACGAGCCCCGTCAGTTGCAGGGCTTCGCGTCTTGTGGGCCAGGAAACTTTACGGAGTTCGCCAATCGTCTCCCGAAAGTATGCCTGGACCGGATTCGATTTCTTGCCTTTTGCCTTTTCAGCCAAGACGGTATCTCCTTGCTCGTGTTTTTCTTGCTCGCGGTTAAAATGCCGCCTTTGGGAAAGCGGCATTGCTATCAGGCAGGCCAGGCAGGACTTGAACCCACAACCGCTCGTTTTGGAGACGAGTGCTCTACCAATTGAGCTACTGGCCTGAGTAGTCTTTTAGTCTTATGGTCTCATAGCCTTTTGTACCCGGCTATGAGACCATGGACTATCGGACTATGTGACTACTTCGTTTCGCGGTGCGTGGTGTGCTTTCTGCAGCGCGGGCAGTACTTGCTGAATTCAAGACGATTCGGGTCGTTGCGACGATTTTTTTCGGTCGTGTAGTTGCGTTCCTTGCACTCGTTGCATTGAAGCGTGATCACGGGCCGAATGTCTTTCTTTTTGGATGCCATACCAACTTACCAACTTTCTTGTTTTTGTTATTCGAGGATCTTGGTGACGACGCCGGCGCCGACGGTCAGACCGCCTTCACGGATGGCGAACTTGGAACCCTGCTCCAGCGCAACGGGGA
>DAOUBY010000242.1:0-7780 GCA_034432325.1 Anaerolineales bacterium | reverse complement strand
AAAAATTGGGTTCATTCGCGTCCATTCGATGCCGCTTTTGCTGACTTTGAGAAAACATAGTTTTCCCGTAGCGCGACATTTATGTCGCCTGAAAATACGAGATACCCTTCGGCAGGCTCACCTGTGCCTGTGGCACTGGCGCAGGCAGGGCGAGAATCTCGTGCTACTGCGTAAGGTGAGTTAATAAATACCATCCAGGTAACTCTAGATATTGACGTGACCTACATCCCTCTCCATTCTAAAGCATGTGCTATCCTGCCTGCAAGCGCTCCGCCAGATACATTTTGATAATCGCCTGGCGCGTAACACCCAGCCGCCTCGCTTCGCGATCGATCGCGGCGAGCATCCAAACAGGAATGTCCATATTGATGCGTTTCTGTTCCTCGGAGGGACGGCGGGCTTTCGAGAGGTCTAGCTGAGCGACAACGCTTTCGCCGGCATCGAATTTTTTATCGAAATCAGAGGCTTTCGTTTTCATACAGATCAATCTCCTCGTCTCTTGAACGCCGCACGGAAATAATGCGAATGTTCTCGCCGCGATAGGTAATCACAGCCGACCAATACCTTCCTTTGATTTTGCCAATAACCAAATAACGCGGTTCATCCAAATTCCTGGCGGGAATTTCGAGATATGCTTCATCATTCCATAAGGCTTGCGCTTCTTCAAAATCAATGCCATGTTTCACGCGGTTTAATTCGCTCTTGCGCGGATCGTATTCAAAAGGCATGAAATGATTATACCAATTTTACAGGGTGAGCCCCCCCAGCACTCTCTCCGCCCTTGCCAGCCAGGTGTAGCCTTGTACATCCTGCCTAGCCTGCCCCCCCAGTGACCGCCGCCGCGGTTCGTCGGCGAGCAATTTCTCGATTTCCACTTTCCACTGTCCAACCTCATCCGGTTCACAGAAGACGGCGTTCTTCTCATTCAAAACTTCCCGAATCACCGGCAAATCTGCCGTGACGATTGCCCGTCCCGCCGCCATGTATTCGAACATCTTCATCGGGCTGGCAACGCTGGCGGAGTCCGCGCTTCCGCTGGAGCCCATGATGGAGCGGCTGTACGGCATGAGCAAAATGTCCGCGGCGGATTGATAGAGGGGCAGGTCACTGTTGGGGATGAAGCCGGTGAAGGTGACGTTTTCGGATTCGGCGCGCGCCTTCCATGTTTCCACGTCTGCGGGGCGGCCGCCGACCCAGACGAAGTGCGCCTGCGGCAGTTCCTTTGCCAGCGCGAGGAACAGGTCTGCGCCGCGGCCCGCGTAGAGGTGACCGGTGCACATCACGGTCGGGGCGGGGGGAAGGTTGAGCGCCCGGCGCGCAGTGACCGGGTCTGGCAGTGAGGCGAAGCGTTCCAGCTCCACGCCGTTGGGGGCGATGACCACCTCGTCCGCTTTGAAGCGGATGTGGTGGCGGCGCTCCAGCACGTCCACCAATGCGCGGGTGATGGAGGCGAGGCGCTTGCGTCCGCCCAGGAGGGCAAAGGCGCGGTGCCAGGCGGGACCGAACGCGCCGGTGGGCTGGAGGTGAATTTCGAAGACGGTGGGGATGCGGTGGAGCAGGCCGAAGACCGCCGATTGCGGAAACCAGGTGTAGAGCAAGTCGGCGTGCAGGGCGCGGGCGCGCCGCACAGCCTGCCAGGTGAACAGGCGGCGGCTGGGTGAGGCGAGCCACTCAATGGGGAAGGAGGCGCTGATGCCGTAGTGTTGTTGGATGGTTGGTAATTGGTAATTGGGGATTGAGGATTGAGGAACGATGAGGGTGAGTTCGTGACCAAGTTGGGCGAGGGCGGAGCACGCTTTCATCACCTGAATGCTGTTGGCGGTGTCGGAGGGGATTTGGGAGCCGGCGACGGCGACGATCTTCATGCGGCTTCTTCCTCCCGCTTCATGATTCTCAGCCCAAGCCACACCGTCCAGCCGATGGAGACGACGAAGTAGCCGGCGACAATCGCCGCGCCGACGAGGTAGCCGCCGCGCGGGACGAGCAGGAAGATGAGCGTCACCTCCACCGCGCCAGTGACTGCCGCGATGAGGAGCGGGTAGGCAGGCTTGCCCAATGCCAGCAGGAGCGGACGATTCCAGTTGGCGATGTTGGCAACGCCGTAGCCGATGAGCAGGAGCAGAAAGGCGGGATAGGCGGGAGCCATCTCGCGCCCATAAACGAACGGGATGAGCCACCAGCCAACCGCCGCCAGCCCGCCGCCCGCCAGCAGGGTCCAGGCGGCGCTGATGGCGCTGACCTGCTTGAGCAGTTTGCGGGTCGCCGTCCATTGCCGCGCGGCGATGGTGCGCGTCATCTCGGCGTAGGTCGGCGCGATGAGCGGGTCGAGCGGCACCATGATCAGGTTGATGAGTTTCGAGGCAAGGCTGAAGTATCCCACCGCGGCGGTGGAGACCAAAGCCGCGATGTAGAGTCGGACGTTGTCGCGGGCGAACAGGTTGACGGTCCCGTTGAGATTCGTGCTGAAGGCGAAGCGCAGGATGGGCTTCCAGTCGGGGATGATCTGCAGCGGGGCGCGCATCCAGCCGGGTCCCAATCGGCGGTTCAATTCGCGGGACGCCGAGCCTGTCACCACAACCCCGGCAATCGTCTTGCCGACGAGGTAGGCGGCGAGGATGCCCGTCAGCCCCCAGGCGGTGACTTTGAGCAGGTCGAGGAAGAAGACGGCGGCGATGAGGACGGTCAGCGCGAGGCTCTGGTAGAAATTGGCGCGCGCCACCTGCTTGAAGTTGTCGGCGGCTTGGAGCACGCCGGTGGATGTTTCATAGACGAGGTTGGCGAGCAGGAAGAAGCCGTAAAAGCGGAAGAGAGGTTCGATGGACAATCCCTGCGCGAAGGTTTGCGCTCCCCAGCCCGCCAGCAGGTACAGGGCGAGGTAGGCAATCACCGAGGTGACCGCCTCCGTCAGCGCGATGCCTTTGACGAGGGCAGCGGCGCGCTGTTCTTCGCCCCGCTCCAGCGCCTCGCCCACGTATTTGACCGTCACCTCGCTCATGCGGAAGGAGAGCAGGCGGTTGACGTTGGAGGGAAAGTCCATGACGATTGCCAGCAGACCGGAGCCGGAATCTCCCAGCAGGCGGAAGACGAGAATGCCCTGCAAAACGCCGAGCGCCGAGGCGAGCGTGTTGCTGCTGAACAGGTAACTGCTGTTGCGCAATACGCGGCGAATGAGGGGTTCGTCTTGCAGGTAGGATTTGATCTTCTGGATGGGGAACATGGGAATCTGTCTAACCACAGATGAACACAGATAAATTCAGTAGATCACGAAAACCCTGCGTAACTTGCGCTCTAGCGCAAATTCGGCGGTAGAGACCGCCAAATACGCGCTTTTGTGAAGTACTGAAATTGAAAGGGAATGCTTTCAAGGGAAGGTTCATCCAATCATCAATGTTCATCCGTGTTTATCTGTGGTGAGTTAAGTCCAGGAAACTAAGACCGGACGGGGCTCAAGGCGTCAGCACATCCTTCGCCCAGGCGCGTTCGGCGTTGTACCATTCGACGAGTTTTTCCACGCCGGCGTGCATGTCGTATTGCGGCTCCCAGCCGAGCAGTTTGCCGGCTTTGGTCACGTCTGCCCAGTTCGAGCGCATGTCGGCAGGGTTGGGCGGACCATGGATCACTTCCGCTTTTTTTCCGACCACCTCTTCGACCAGTTTGACGAGGTTGTTGATGGTGATGACTTCGTGCCCGCCGAGGTTGATGATTTCGTAGCCCAGCGGTTTGAGCGCCAGGATCGTGCCGCGCGCGATGTCGTCAATGTAGGTGAAGCCGCGCGATTGTTCCCCGTCGCCGTTGATGCGCACGGGACGCCCCTCGCTGATCCATTGCACGAAGCGGAAGAGCGCCAGGTCGGGGCGGCCCGCCGGCCCATAGACCGTGAAATAGCGCAGGATGCTGACATCAATGCCGTAGAGGTGATGATAGGCGTGAGTCATCGCCTCGGCGCCCTTTTTGCTCGCCGCGTAGGGCTGAAGCGGCTCACTGCTGGAGGCGGTCTCCGGCGTGGGGTAGGGCGGGTCTTCGCCGTAGATGCTCGATGTGGAGGCGAGGATGAACTTTTTCACGCCGTTTTGCCGGCACAACTCCAGCATGTTGAGCGTGCCGACCATGTTGGTCTGCACGAAGACCCAGGGGTCGCTCACGCTGTAGCGCACGCCCGCCCGCGCCGCCAGGTTGATCACGCCGTCGAAGGTTTGCCCCTTGAAGTGGTCAATGACCGACTTCTCGGAAATGTCCAGTTTGTGAAAGGTGAATCCGCCCATTGCCTGCAGGCGTCTGAGGCGGTATTCCTTCATGCGCACGTCGTAGGCGTCGTTCAGGTTGTCAATACCGGTGACGGTGTGACCGTCTTGAATCAACACCTCGGAAGTGCGGGCGCCGATGAAGCCAGCCGCGCCGGTCACTAAATAGTGTGCCATTTTTCCTCATCGTTGGGTATTACGGAATCCGTAATTGGTAATCTGTAAATCATTCCGCCGGTGCCCGGCTAAAGCCTGACGACTTTCTCGTTCCCCTTTGCAAACCTGCCGGTGGCATTGCGGCTGTCGAAGACGAACTTCGCCTCGCGGACAATCGCCTCGTAGTCATAGACCTTGTGATTGGTGACGATCACCACGGCATCCGCCTCGCGGACGGCTTCCATTACGTCCGGCACGCTGTCCATGTGCCAGCCGTCGGTCTCGTGGTGGATGTGAGGAATGTAGGGGTCGTGATAGGTCACCTCGGCGCCCTTTTTTATCAGCAAACCGATGACATCCAGCGCCGGCGATTCGCGCACGTCGTCAATATCGGGTTTGTATGCCGCGCCGAGGACGAGAATCTTCGATCCTTTGACCGGCTTGCCGCGGTCGTTCAACGCCTCCATCACGCGGCTGACCACGTACCGCGGCATGTTGGTGTTGATCTCCGATGCCAGTTCGATGAAACGCGCGTTGTAGTTGAACGACTTCATTTTCCACGAGAGATACAGCGGGTCAATCGGAATGCAGTGACCGCCCAGGCCGGGGCCGGGCGTGAACTTCATGAAGCCGAACGGCTTGGTGGCGGCGGCGTCTATCACCTCCCACACGTCCACGCCCAGGCGCTCGCACATGATCGCCAGTTCGTTAACCAGACCGATGTTGATCATGCGGAAGGTGTTCTCCAGCAGTTTTGCCATCTCCGCCGCCTCCGCCGAGGAAACCGGGTGAACGGTCTGAATGGCGCCGGCGTACCAGACGGTTGCCACCTCGCTGCAGGCGGGCGTGATGCCGCCCATCACCTTGGGCGTGTTGACCGTTGTCCAATCCTCGCGCCCGGGGTCCACACGTTCGGGCGAGAAGGCAAGGAACCAGTCCTCGCCGATGGTCAGCCCGCGTTCCACGCCCAGTTTGGGCAGGAGCAGTTCGCGCGTGGTGCCGGGGTAAGTGGTGGATTCCAACACCACCACCATGCCCTTGTGCATGTACTTCGCCAGTTCGTCGGCGGCGGCAATGATGAACGACATATCCGGGTCGCCGGTCTGACGCAGGGGCGTTGGCACGCAAATGCTGACGGCGTCAATGTCCTTCAGCGCGGAAAAATCCGTCGTGGCGGCGAGATGACCCGATTTGACGATTCGCTCCACCGTTTCACTCTTCACGTCGGGGATGTAGGAGATGCCCCTCGAAAGCGAATCCACTTTCCGCGAGTCCGGATCGATGCCCGTGACGTGGAATCCTGCATCGGCGAAGACGACCGCCAGCGGCAGTCCCACATAGCCGAGTCCCAAAATCCCCACCCGCGCGGTTTTATCCTTCAGTTTCCTGACAAGTTCTTCCTTGATTGACATGTTTCAACCTTCCAGTGTTTTCCTCTTGAACTTCTCCAACCCGTTCAAGGTCATCAAAATTGCGTCTTCATCGGTGTCTTTGTAGTAGCGTTTGCGGCGTCCCACCGCCTCATAGCCAAACTGACGGTACAACGCCTGCGCGGCGGTGTTGCTCTCGCGCACCTCGAGGAACGACGTGACCGCCCCTTCCTCCGCCATCGAACGCAGAGCGCGGCTGAGCAGTTCCCGCGCAATGCCCCGCCGGCGGTGGGCGGGATGCGTGGCAAGCGTGGCAATGTGCGCCTCATCCACCAACAGCCAGGCGACGAGCATGCCCACGATTTCGCCGTCTGCCTCCGCCACCCAGCAGCGCGAAGCGTGGTTGTCGGTCAGTTCGAAGCGGAACGACCGCTCGGGCCACGGCAGGCTGAACGACATCTGGTCGAGCGCCACAACCGCCGGCAGGTCGTCCAGCGTCATGCGGCGGATGGTCACGCTCATACGGGCGGCGTCCCCTCGGTGTGCAGGTAAATCGGCGCGAGCGAGGCTTCGTCGTCCACCTCGCCTGCCTGCCAGCGCGCCCAAGCCAGTTCCGCCAAAACCGCAGGGCGGCGCAGCGAGGCGGCGGGAGAGGCAAGGCGGATGCCAGCCTCGTTCATCTTCTGGATTTCCTCCGCCGAGAACTCTCCGCACACCACGGCGGGACTCTGCGCCTCCGCCATCAACGCTTCGAGACTCACGACTCTGGCTGGACCTTGAGCCTGCCACTGTTTTCTCGAAGTTTTATACACGCCGAGAGCGAACCGTCCACGCCCGGCTTGAATGACGCACAAAAGCGCATGCCGCCCGGTTGGCTGGGCATGGGCGAGGATGTCGAGCGTGGGGATACCCGCCAGCGGAATGTGCCGGGCGAGCGCCAGCCCTTTGACGAGCGAAAGTCCCACGCGCAGGCTGGTGAACGAACCCGGTCCGAGCGCCACGCCCAGCGCCTGCACGTCGTTCATCGTCGCGCCGCAGCGCGTCAGCAGGTCGGCGACGGCGGGGGCAAGTTCCACGGTGTGCCGTTGACTGCTGCGCCAGGCGCATTCGGCGAGGACGCGCGCTCCATCGTAGAGCGCCAGCCCCACCTGCGGGGTGGAGGTATCCACAGCCAGCAGCATCAGCCGCCTCCCACCGCCCGGCGGACGACTTCGAGCAGTTCATCGTAGCGCGCGCCGGCGGCTTTGAATTTCAGTTCGCGTTCTTCCTCGTCCACGTGTTCGAGTTTGACCCACAAATGTTCCGGCGGGACGAGTCCGTCTATCCGCTCGGGCCATTCGATGAGCAGCGCGCCGTCAGCCAGCATCGAGTCCAGGTCGAGTTCTTCAGCCTCGGGGGCGGAGTCGAGGCGGTAGGCGTCCATGTGAAAGAGCAGGCTTCCATCGGCGCGGCGGTATTCGTTGACGAGGAGGAAGGTTGGGCTGGAGACGGCATCCTGCGAGCCCCAGCCTTTTGCCACACCCTGCACGAAGGTGGTCTTGCCTGCGCCCAGGTCGCCCTGCAGGCAGATGACATCGCCGGGGCGCAAAACAGCCCCCAGCCGCGCGCCGAGGCGGCGGGTCTGTTCGGGACTGCGGCTGAAAAAATCGAGCGAATGCGGGTCGAGGACGGGCATCGGGGGGATTATACCCCGTTGGACTCACGCGCCGCTTTGAGATAAGATAACGTGTGCGCGACGGAGGCGAAGGTCTCCCAACTTTCGAGCAAAATTTGCAGGCGCGTATTACAAACTGACGTTACGCGGTTTTCCCGTATCGCGACATTCATGTCGCTTGGGAATACGAGATGAATCTCGCGCTATTGCGTAAGGTGAGTTACAAATTCACGAGATTTTGCCATCTGCAGTGACAACCTTTGCGTGCGCACAAAATAACGGATATTCGCCCAAGGAGTTGACGCATGGGAACGTATTTCGACACATTTATCGAGAATTTCATTCAAGGCATCCCCAAC
>DAOUBY010000241.1:0-13621 GCA_034432325.1 Anaerolineales bacterium | reverse complement strand
CTCTACCGCCGAATTTGCGCTAGAGAGCGCAAGCTACGCAGGGTTTTCGTGATCTACTGAATTTATCTGTGTTCATCTGTGGTTAGAACATAAATTTCAAAACACTCTCCCCATGATAAGCCGTCGGTCATGATTCGCAGAAATTCTTGCGTGTACTCGGCGTTTTCTAACGCCCGAAGTTGCGCCAAGGAATCAAAATCCGCAGTAACTGTAACTGTCACCCTGCCTACACCCGCCTGACCATATCCCTCAACGCTTGCAGCCTCGCCTCCGCCAGCCCCGGCAGCACATCCAGCGGATGGAACGCGCCCAACCCCTCCAGTTTCAACGAAGCCGAAACATTGCCGCGCAGAACCCCCTCCAGCGGATCATAATCTTTGCAGAAGCCGGCCAGGAATCCGCCGCCAAACGCATCGCCGGCGCCGGTCACATCCTGCACGCGGCAGGGGTAAGCGGGAATCTCCCAGCGGCGTTTTGCCGCCGCATCGTAGAGCAATTGTCCTTGCGCGCCGCGTTTGATGACCACATACTCACAGCCGTATAACGCAACCGCTTCCGCCATCTCCCATAAATCGTGCGTCTCCGCCTGAAACAGGCTGCGGATTTCCTCCTCCGAAGGCAGGAAAGCCGTCACGCCGTTGAGCAGGGCAGGGAGCTCGCGACGCGAAGCGGGGGTTGTGGCGGCAGGCGCAGGGTCCAGGATGAACGTATGCACAGAGCCGCGCTTGAGCCCGGCGATGAGTTGCGTTTGCGTCATCAAATCCATGGGGCAGAGATAGGCGGCGCGGGCGGTCAAGTAGTCGTCGGGGATGTCGCGCACGGTGAGGCGGAGCGCCTCGTCTGCTTTTCGCTCCGCCTGATACCCCAGCAGCGATTTGGGGACGGTCATTCCCCGCCGCGCGAAATGCGCCAGCGGATTGATGCGGCTGGCTTCGAGCGCCTCGTTGTAAGCGATGAACTCGCGCACATCCAGCGCCTGCGGCTGGATGCGGATGCCGCTCGTATCGAACCCGCGTATTTTGACCTCGTTCAGCCAGGCGCGCGGATAGTCGTCGCCGACGCGTCCCACCAAGCCGACGCCTGATTCCCACACCCCCAGCCCTCCCGCCGCATACAGCAGACTTCCGCCCGCTGCATCGAGGCGCGGTTCGCCCGCAGCCGGCAGGAGAAATTCGCGGGTCAGTTTGCCGATGACGATAAATCGAATATCCATCATGGACCCCAGCGCGGCTGATAGTCGCAGTAGTCGTTGTTGGTCAGGCGGCGCAGGTCTGTGCCGTCGGTGCGGATGACGTAGATTTCACAGCCGTGGTCGTCGCCGTAGCGGTCGAAGTAGGCGGTGAAGACCACCCATTTGCCATCCGGCGAAAAGGAAGGTCCCTGGCTGTTGCCGCCGGCGGGCGAGAGTTGGCGGACGTTGGAGCCGTCGGCGTTCATGAGGTAGAGTTCGCGGTTCCAGGCGGGACCGGAATAGGTGACGATGAGGATGCCGTCTGGCGACCAGTCGCTGCGCCCGCGAATGGCGGGCAGGTTGGTGATGGCTTGCAGTTCGCTGCCGTCCAGTTTGACGGTGTAGAGTTGTACGGCTCCCCGCCGGTCGGAGGCAAAGAGGATGCGTTTGCCGTCCGGCGACCAGGTGGGGTCCCAGCCGTTGACGCGCGGGATGTTGCCGGCGTCCCTGCCGTCGCGCCGGGCGATGATGATTTGATAGTTGCCGGTGGCGGTGTTGAACTTTGTGTAAACGATGGATTTGCCATCGGGGGAGATTTCGGGCGCAGTTTCAACGCCGTAGCCGTTTGTCAGCCGTTTGACGCTTCCGTCGGCGAGGGTGAGTTCGTAGATTTCGTAGTTGTCGGTGTCGTAGAAGGCGGCATAGACCACGCTTGCTCCGTCGGGGGCGAGGGAGGGGTAAAAGTGCTGGCGCGTGTCGTCGGTGGTCAACCGGCGGTAGCCGGTGCCGTCGGCGTTCATGATGCAAATCTGGTTGCGGGCTTGGACTTTGAAGATCTGGCAGGTGAAGACGATGTGCCCGGTCAACCCATCGGCAGGGGAGGGGGTGGGGACGCCGTCGGCGGGGGGAAGGGTGAGGATGACGGGCGTTTCGGTGGGGGCTGGGGTGGCGAGCGGGGCGGGCGTGGGACCCGTCAGCGGGGTGGATGCTTGAAGGGTGGCGAGCAGGTCCGGGGTCGGGGTGGAAGCGGCGGGCAGGTTGCATCCCGCCGTTACGAGCAGGAGCAGAAGCGCCGCCGTCCGCCTGATGTTATTCTTCTGTTTCGATGTGTTCCACATGGAATTCCTCGCCGCTCAGAATTTTTGCGCCGAAACTGCCGCAGTTGGGGCAGTGGATTTCTCCGTTGACGGGGTGGTATTTTTTGAAGCATGCCATGCATTGCGCTTCGGCATGGATAAGACGGAAATGAAGTTGCGCCCGTTCCAGCGGGGTGTTTTGGGCGAGTTCGTTCCACAGGTTTTGCACTTGCGGGGGGGTGATTTCGGCGATTTCTCCCAGCGCAATGTGAATTTGCCTCACGCGCCTGCCGCCTGCCTGCCGCAGGACTTGCTCGAAGAGCGCTTTGATGATTTGTTCTGCACGCATAGGTGGGTGAATTATACGACATGCGCTTCGAGCTCCGCCGGGGGATTGATTAACTGATGTTACGCAGTTTTCCCGTAGCGCGACATTTATGTCGCCTGAAAATACGAGATAAATCTCGTGCTACTGCGTATGGTGAGTGATTAACTCACCTTGCGCGGTGGTGCGAGATTCCCGCCCTGCCTGCGCCAGCGCCGCAGGCACAGGTGAGCCTGCCGAAGGGCGTCTCGCATTTTCAAGCGACATGGCTGTCGTGGTACGGGCGCGTAAGAGAACGCGCCCTACGCGTATTCAGGTGTGATTGCAACAGAGTAAACCCATACTGTCGCCCGGCGGGTAACCTGCGTAATGTCAGTGATTAATCGCTCTTTCATTCCCCGATGCTATAATCGCGGCTGTTTGTTTTGCGGCGCATTGGCGTCCGATGGACTCTCGGTTTTTGTGTGAAAGCGGTGCGAGACGTTAACCCCCGCAGGGGGTGAATCTCGCTTAAGCCTGGCGCCTTGCAATTCTACTTTTGGGAGGGCGAATATGCCTCAAACCAGAAATTCTGCCGTGATGAAGTGGCTGTTTTTCTTCGCCGGCGTCGTTGCTTTTCTCGTGGTGTTTGGAGGGTTCGTGCGGCTCACCCGTTCCGGGCTTTCCATCGTGGAGTGGAATCCGGTCAGCGGTTCGCTTCCGCCCATTGGCGAGGCGGCATGGCAGGAGGAGTTTGCCAAATACCAGCAAACGCCGGAGTATCTCAAGGTCAACTTTGGGATGACGCTGGAGGAGTACAAGTATATTTTCTACATCGAGTGGATTCACCGCAACATTGCCCGCCTGGCGGGGCTGGTGTATGCCATTCCGGTGTTCTACTTTCTCTTCAAGGGGGCAATTCCCCGCCGGGAGTTCGGCGTCTATTTTGTGATGGGGCTGCTCTTTATCGCGCAGGCGGCGGCAGGCTGGATCATGGTCGCCAGCGGATTGGTGGACCGCCCGGCGGTCAGCCACTTCAACCTGACGATTCATCTGCTCCTGGCGCTCACGCTCTTCAGCCTCGCCTTGTGGACGGCGCTGGGTCACCGCTTTGGCTTCCGTGAAGCGGGCAAAAAGGCGGAATGGTCATTGCCATCCAAACTGGCGGCGGCGGCGTTTGCCCTGCTCGTCATCCAAATCACCTACGGCGGATTCACGGCAGGACTCAAGGCTGGTCACGTTTCGGATACCTGGCCCCTCATGTTCGGCAAATGGATTCCGCCCGGCTTGTTCAACTCATTTGTCAATCTGTTCGAGTCGCCGCAGACCATCGTCTTCATCCACCGCTGGTTTGCGTGGGTGGGTTTGATTGCCGTGGCAGGGGTGTTTTGGGCGGCGAGGCGGCAGAAGTATCCCGCCGAAATTCAGCGGGGCTTGTTATGGCTGGCGGGCGCGGTGGCGCTGCAAATTACGCTTGGCGTGTTGACGGTGCTTTCGTATGTGAATATCGTCATTGCGCTTCTCCATCAGGCAAACGCCATCGTGCTGGTGGGGCTGGCGGTTTATTTCATCCATCGCTTTCGCGCGCTGGATGCTCAAAGGAACGGAAAATGAAAAAACTCTTCATGTTGTTCGTCATCGTGACGGCATTTTCTCTCGCGGCTTGCAGCGGCGGTAAAGAAGACGCCGCCGCGCCCCGCGCCATTGGCACGCTGGAAGCCGTCCCGGCGGAATATGCCGGCAAGACCAATCCCCTCGGCGGGGACGCCTCGGTGGAGGGCGCGAAAATTTTCAAGACAAACTGCGAGACCTGTCACGGTGTGCAGGGGCATGGCGACGGTCCCATTGCCGCCTCGCTCGACCCCAAACCACAGAACCTCGCCGAACTGCAGGCGGTTGCCTCCGACGACTACCTGTTCTGGCGCATTTCAGAGGGCAAGCCCGGCACCTCCATGCCGCCCTGGAAGAACATCCTGAGCGAGGAGCAAATCTGGCAGGTGGCGGCATTCCTCCGCACGTTGAAATAACATGAAACCCCTCTCCTGAGGGGTTCATACAAGAGGGGTGTTATGGGCTATACTTTGGATTATGAGAAGAAGCAAGACGTGGACCTTCTTCCGCCTGCTGGGATGGCTTCTGACGCTGGCGCTGGCTTCGTGCGGGATGGGGAATCCGCTTCCAGCCGCGCCCGAGGCTGATTCGACGCCGACCAGCCTTCCCGAAGTTCCGAGCCGCGTCTCCCCCAATTCCCTGCCCGAAATCTGCAACTGCGTCCCGCGCTTCGATCATCTCGGCATCGAGCAGGGTTTGTCGCAGAGTTCGGTGTATGTCATTTTTCAAGACAGCGCCGGTTTCTTGTGGTTCGGCACGGAGGACGGACTCAACCGCTACGACGGTTATACGTTCAAGACCTTCAAACCCGAACCCGATTCGCCCAACAGCCTGAGCGACCGCTGGATTACTGCGATTGCGGAAGACCGCGACGGCTATTTGTGGATTGGCACGCGGCAGGGCGGGTTGAACCGTTACGATCCGCGCACCGGGAAGTTCAGCGTTTTTCGTCACGATAAGGAAAACCCCGCAAGCATTGGCGATGACCACATCAATGCGCTCTACGTGGACAGGGATGGCAATCTTTGGGTTGGCACCGAGCAGGGGCTGGAATTGTTGGACCGCACGAGCGGGGGCTTCAAGCGTTATGCCTACAATCCCTTTACGCCCGACGGCTTGACCGGCAAGAGCGTCACCGCCATTTTTCAGGACAGCCGCGGGAGGTATTGGATTGGCACCTCTTCCGGCGGGCTGAATCAATTCAACCCGCAAAACGGAACGTTCACCGCCTACCAGAACAACCCGGAGGATGTGACTTCGATCAGCAACGACCACGTTACCGCCATTCTGGACGCCGGCAATTCGACGTTGTGGGTTGCCACGTGGTTTGGGCTGAACCGCTTCGACCCCTCTTCCGGCACGTTTCAGCGTTTCATCCATTCGGATAATGACCCGCAGAGCATTGCCGGCAACCGCATCAATGCGTTGCATTTGGACAGCGCAGGCAATCTGTGGATCGGCACCAGCAGCGGTTTGGATCGCCTGAGCCGGGCAGGCGGACGGTTCATCCACTATGTCAATGACCCGGCTTTCATTCAAAGCCTGAGCAACAACTTCATTCTTTCCATCCATGAGGATCGCGGCGGCGCGTTGTGGTTTGGGACGTATGGCGGCGGCGTCAACAAGTATGACCGCCTGCGCGACAATTTTGCCTATTACCGCCATGTTCCCTCCGACCCGAATTCGTTGAGCGGAAATCTGATTTTCCCCATCCACGTCGACTCGCAGGGCTATGCGTGGATCGGCACCTTCGGCGCCGGCTTGAACCGCCTCACCTGGTCCACGGGGCAGGTGCTCCGCTTTCAGCATGATGAGCAGCGCCCCAGCAGCATCGCTTCCAACATCCTGTATGCGATTGCCGAAGATCAGGACGGCGCGTTGTGGATCGGCACTGCCAACGGTTTGGACCGTTTCGACCGGCGCACCACCCGCTTTGTCCATTATCAGCGTGACCCGCAAAATCCAGCCAGCCTGAGCGCCAACACAGTCCAGGAAGTCTATGTGGACAGCGCGAACAACGTCTGGGTGGGGACGGTCGCCGGGCTGGACCTGCTCAACCGGGCAACCGGCGGCTTTACGCATTACACGCCTCGTGTGGGCGACGCCGAGAGCCTGAGCGGTTCTTCGGTGAGCGTCATTTTTGAAGACCGCGACGGCTATTTATGGGTTGGAACATCGGAGAACGGTTTGAACCGCTTCGACCGGGCGGCGGGAACGTTCAGGCAATATCACGCCGACCCAAACGACAAAAAATCGTTGAGCAACGAGTCCATTCTCGATATTTATCAGGACACCCAGGGACGTTTGTGGATTGGGACGAACGGCGGCGGTTTGAATTTGTTCGATCCTGCCACAGAAACATTTTCCTATTTTCTGGAAAAGGACGGATTGCCCAACGGCGTGGTGTACGGCATCCTCGAGGACGATTTGGGCTACCTGTGGTTGAGCACGAACTTCGGCATTTCACGCTTCGACCCGCAAAACAAAACGTTTCGCAATTTTGACGCGGGCGACGGCTTGCAGAGCAATCAATTCAACGCCGGCGCTTTTGCCAAAGGGCGCGAAGGGGAGTTCTACTTTGGCGGCGTCAACGGTCTGACCGTGTTTCATCCCCTCAGCATCCTCGAAGATGCGTATTTGCCGCAGGTGGTTTTGACATCGCTCACGCAGGATGGTCAGCCGGTTGCGGCGGACACGAGCGTTTCGGCTCTCAACAGCGTGGTGCTGGAATGGCCCCGCAACTCGCTGGAGTTCGAATTTGCCGCCCTCAATTACAACCAGCCGCAGAAGAATCAATATGCCTATTACCTGGAAGGCTTCGACCCGGGCTGGCAATACATTGGCGTCAAACGGGATGGACGCTACACCAACCTGCCGGGCGGAGAGTACACCCTCTACCTGAAAGCCGCCAACAGCGACGGCGTTTGGAACGAAACGCCCGTCCGCATCGCCGTCAAGGTCATCCCGCCGTTCTGGCAGACGAGTTGGTTTCGGTTGTTTCTGGTTTTTTCGCTGGCAGGCGTGGCGGCGCTGGGCATTGGCTTGCGAACCAGGTCAATTCAGGATCGCAACCGTCAATTGGAGCGCCTTGTCCGCGAACGAACCAGCGCGCTCGAAAAACGCAATCAGGAAATTCAGGCGCTCTACCAGGCAGATGAACGCATCCTGCGCAACGTGAGCCTGAATCAGGTTTTCCAGACGCTGGTGGATGTGGCGGTGGATGTCCTCAACGCCGATCGCAGCATGGTCTTAGCCTGGAATGACAAGCAGACAAAAATCGTTCCGCGCATCAGCCGCGGCTATTCGCCGCAAACCCTCCGCGTCATGGAGTTTGCAAAAGGGGAGGGGGTTGTGGGCAGTGTGCTGGAAACGGGACAGCCGGTGATTGTCCGCCAGATTGAGTTGAACGAATTCCGCCCCGAAATCCGCGACGCGCTGATTGCCGAGGGCATCCGCTCGTTTGTGCATCTGCCCATCAGCGTGGACAACAAAGTGGTGGGGGTGTTCAACGTCGGTTTTACCAAACCTCATTTGCTGGGAGACGATACAGTGCGGCTGTTTTCAGCGCTGACGCAGCGCGCCGCCATCTCGATTGCGAACATGCTGCTCTTCGAACAGACCAAAGACCTGGCGGTGATGGAAGAGCGCAACCGCCTCGCCCGTGACCTGCACGACAGCGCCAAACAAAAAGCCTTTGCCGCCCTTGCGCAGCTTGGCACGGCGCGCGGCATGCTCAATGGCGGCGAAAAGGCGGCATTGCACCTCAGCGAAGCGGAAAACCTTGTGTCCGATGTCATTCAGGAACTGACGTTTCTCGTGCAGGAAATTTACCCGGTGGCGCTGCAGGAAAAGGGATTACCGGCGGTTCTGCGCGAATACGTCTATGACTGGGAAAACCGCAACGATATCAAAGTGAACCTGACCCTGCAAAAGGAGCGGCGTCTGCCTCTCAACATCGAGCAGGCGATCTACCGCGTCACACAGGAGGCGCTGGCGAATGTGGCGCGTCACAGCCGGGCAAGCCGCGTGGATGTTTCCCTGGTCTATAATGGCGGGGACGTGCGGCTTTGCGTCTGCGACGACGGGCGCGGCTTCGACATGAATCTGAAAGGGCAGGGTGTGGGTCTGCGCTCGATTCGTGAACGTGTGGGAAGTGTCCGTGGCTCGGTGCAGGTGCAGAGCGCGCCCGGGCAGGGAACAAAAATCGTGGTTCAGGTGCCGGCAAAAGATTAGACCTCGTGCAAAAGTGCGCCAGAGAGCGCGCAATATGCCCTGGCGCAGGAGGCGTTCGCTAACGCCGGCTGCCTTATACAAGAGATCAATTCGAAGAGGCGAATATGGCAAAAAGCAATGTCATCAGCATTTTGATTGTGGACGATCACGAAGTAGTGCGGAACGGCATCCGTTCCTATCTCGAAACGCTCAAGGAGTTCGATGTGGTCGGCGAAGCAGAATCGGGAGAGAAGGCGGTGAAAATGGTCGCTGAGTTAATCCCCGATGTCGTTTTGTTGGACCTGATTATGCCCGGCATGGACGGCGTGGAAACCACGCGACAGATCAAGAAAATCAGTCCGCGCACGCAGGTGGTGGTGTTGACCTCCTATCATGAAGACGTGCATATCTTCCCCGCCCTGAAGGCTGGCGCAATTTCCTACATCCTCAAGGATATGAAGATGGAAAAACTGGCGGAAACGCTTCAGCGCGCCGTGCGCCATGAGGTGACCCTGCACCCGCTGGTGGCGGAGCGCGTTTTACAAAACCTGCGCGGCGAGAGCGAAGAGCCGCTGTTCACGGAATTGACCGAACGCGAACTGGACGTCCTGCGCCTGATCGCCAAAGGAATGACCAACAGCCAGATCGCGGAGAAACTCGTCATCAGCGAAAATACCGTCAAGGGACATGTGAGCAACATCCTGAGCAAACTGCATCTGGCAGACCGCACACAGGTGGCGGTCTATGCCTGGCAGAGAGGCATTGTCAACCGCGAGCAGATGAAATAACTCTCCTCGAAAACAACTGCCGCAGAGGGCTGCAATGCTCTGCGGCAGTTGTTTGTTTTTGACATCGAAGCAAAGTATTCCGCCCTTATTTTTCGCTTCTCCAGTAAGCGCCGCCGCCGCCTTCGCGCGCCATCAACCCCGCGCCCACCAGCTCGCGCCGCAGGGTGGCGGTATCCTCATGAAACCGCGAGAGTATTTCATTCACCTGCTTCTCGCTATACCGCCTGCCAGCCTCGAATGACTTGACTACATACCGCAGAATTGCCTCGAGCTTCTTGCGCTGGGAAGGGATGGTTTTCAAACTTCCATCAGGGCGCGAATAATCGCCGATGACCTTTTTGTCGTAGGCGTCTGCATCCACTTCCGCCGCCACAGTCGAAAGTCCCGTTTGCGAGAACATCGTGCGCGATTTTTCCTCTAGCGCCTCGCGGTCCAATTGATACACCGTGTAATAACTTTCCGTGTGCGCCTGCACCAGCCCCGCCTCCGACAGTTTGGAGAGATGATGCGAAACCGTCGAAGGCTTGATCTGCAGCAGCGCGGCAAGTTCCTCCACGCTGTACGGCTTCTCCGCCAGCAAGCCGACGATTTTGAGACGATTGGCATCTGCCAGCGCCTTGAAGAAGGCAAGCAGTTCCTCGTTCATGCCGTTTCCCTTTTCACGCGCCAATATTTCGAACCGTCGCCCTCCCGCGCCATAAACCCCTCATCCACCAGATACCGGCGCAGGGCGGCGGTATCCACATGGAAGCGGCGCAGAATGGTGTTGACCTCTTTTTCGGTGTACACGGCGTCGAAGGCAAACGCCTCGACCAAAAAGCCCAGGACGACGCGCAGTTTTTTGGCGTCCATTGGAAGTTGCGCCAGCGCCCCGTCAGATTTCAAATAGGCTCTCAAGATTTTGCGGACATCTTCCGCCTCCCCTTTCACCGATTCTGGCTCCGCCCGCTTCCCCTCAAACTGACGCCTGACCAGTGATTCTATGGACTTTTCATCCACCTGATAGCGTCCCGCCTCCTCCCGCACCGCCCCCACCGAGACAAGAAAGGCAAGATGGTCGTGAACTTCCCGCGCAGGCAAATGAACCTGCCCGGCGATTTCCGCTTGTGTGGCAGGTCCGCGCACCAGCGCGCCGATCAACCTCAACCGCTCGACTGACGCCATCGCTTTGGCAAACTCCAGAATGGGATTTTGTGTACTCATGGCTTATGCTCAAATCTAATTCGATATTTATCGAATTAGATTTTACCCCCTTTTCCACTGGCGTCAAGCCTGCCTTGAGATCAGCGGATAGATACCTGCCGGCACACTTCGAAAGCATCTCTCTCAGGACTTACGCGGTCTGCGCGTTAGAGAACGCGCTCTATGCAAGGTTTTGCATAAGTCCTGTCTCACAAAACTGTCATGATAAAATTGACGAAACATATCATCTTTTTCGAGGCACTGTAATGACTGCGCAAAAACTCTCCCGCCGCGAGGCACTCAAACTTCTGGCTGCCGCCACAGGCGCCGCCGCCCTCTCCACCCTGCCCCCTGCCTGGAGCAAGCCCGACTTGCAGGTGGGCGTTTTACCCGCCCACGCTCAAACTTCGCTTCTGCATATCCTCAGCACCTTTTTCTTCCCTGAAGAGGTGGACCCCGGGAGAAGTTATTGCTATGACGGCATGATTGTCCGCTTTATGGCGATTATTACTCCGCCCGCAGCGGGGATTTTGCTGCAATATTCCCTTACCTACAATGTGACCGGCGCGCCCGGATCGATTACTGATCCCAGCCCCACAACCGGCACTGTGGCAACCAACGCCAGCGGACAGGCGAGCATTGACGTTATTGTCCTGCCCGATAGCCCCTTCTTTGGCACCGAAGGCACCCTGACGGTCGTATGGAGTTTTGTCAACCCGGCGGATGGCACGAACACCGCTTCGCAGGATTATGATGTTGTCATTTCCTGTTGACGACCCAGCCCTTTGCCCGCGGCATGAAGAAGGCTTTCAGTTGGAAACGCTGAATGGCGAAATTGTCCTCCTTCATCCATCCCGCAACATCATCATTCACGGGAACCAGACCAGCGCCATCCTCTGGCAATTGTGCGACGGCACGCGCACCGTGGGCGAGATTGTGGAACTGTTGAGCGCAGCATATCCCGACGCGGCGGAAGAGATTCAAGCGGATGTCCCTGCCGCCATTCAAATGTTGACCCAGCACGGCGCATTGACAGTGAAGTGAGCGTCCTTTCTGCCAGCGACCTGTTCATCCACTTTGGGGGCAGCACGATTCGCTTCACCTGCGCCCATCCTCGGGCGCGCCAGATCATCGAGATGCACTTGGCGCACTGCCTGGGCAAAAGCGGAGCGATCATTGCAGACTGTGAACTCACTGCCGTTGAAAATGACCTTGTTTCCATCTCGGTCAACGGCAGTGAGTTGCTTTCAAAAATCCATCTTGGGCAGGCAATGCACTTCCTGATGCAAGACAGCCTCACCCGTCTGAATGGCGCGTCTGCATCACACCTTGTCTTTCACGCCGCCGCGCTGGCGCATCACGAACAGGGAGTGATTTTATGCGGAAGAAGCGGCAGCGGAAAATCCACGCTGGCGGCGCGCCTCACCGCCGCGGGAATGCAATACCTCACCGATGAAGTGATCTCCCTTGCCGTGAATGAAAAAGAAATCAGCGGATTTTGCCGCTCCATCGTCCTCAAACCAGGCTCAGCCTTTCTTTGGCAAAATCTGGCGGCAGACAGCCGCATCCTTCATTTCGACGATAACAGCGCCTGGGTCCCGCCGACGCTCCTCAACCCGTCAGCCGTCTGCTCCAACGCGCTGCCGAGCGTGTTACTCTTCCCTCAATACACCCCTGCCGTGCCTTTTCACGCCCAAAGACTCACCCCGGCAGAAGCGCTGTTTCGCCTTTTGCAGTGTTTGGTCAACTCCCGCAACTTTCCCGATGGCGGCATAAGCGCCGCCGCCCGCCTTGCCCGCGGAACGATTGCATACGCCCTCGAATACTCCGACCTCGAATTCGCCGCCCAATGGATCACGCAGACCGTCTCGACGCCATAACCTCAACCTATCGCCTGCTTGCCTTGTGCGCCCGCGCTGCGGGTCATCCCGCTTTCTACGAACAGTTAGCCCGTCACATCGAACGTTTCGACGCCTGGCATATCCTGCCGCCGCAAGCCGAACTTCATGGCATGGCGCCTTTGCTCTGGCATCATCTGCATACTGCCGGTATCCCCCTGCCAGCCCAAACTGAAAAAACCTTGCAAGGGTTGTATCTGCGTCACCGCCTTCTTCAGCAGGCGCACATGACTGTGCTCAAAGAAATCAACGGACTGTTCGAGCAGTCGGGCATCCGTGCGGTGCTGCTCAAAGGATTGGCGCTCGCTTTGCAATATTACCCCGACCCCGCTCTGCGCCCCGTCAGCGATCTCGACTTGCTGCTCGACCGGGCAGATGTCTTGCCTGCTTTGAATGTCCTCACCGCCGCCGGCTTTCAGCCTTACCCGCCTCACCCTTCGCGGACCTCGGACCTGCTCCCCAGTGAACTCAAAGCGGATTCTCCTCTCATTGCCGGTTTGCGCGTTCAGGTCGAATTACACTCCCCGTCCAACCGCGACTTTACCCGCGAGGAATTCAAAGACCTCAGCGCCGCCCAGCCCCTTGCGAGCGTGGGAAATGCAATCTTCGTCTCTGCTCCTTTCGACACGCTGCGTTACCTGTCCCGCCACCTCAGGCGGCATCTGTTTGCCGCAACTGCTTCCAAGCCCCTCTCTCTCAAATGGATGGCAGACATGGTCAGCCTCGTGGAACAGCAGGCTGAAACCCTCGATTGGATGTCCCTGAAGCGGCTCGACCCGCTGTTGATTCGTCAGATGGAGGTCTTCTACAGCCTCACCCCGCTCCCTGAGCAGTTACAAAATACGCTTCCCATTCGGCAGATTTCCCCTCCAAACGGGGTCAATCAATACCCCGGCGGCTGGCCCCAGCATCGCATTTCATCGTGGAAGCGGCTGGGCTGGCTGACATTCATTCAGCAGACTTTTTCCCCGCCCTCCGAGTGGTGGCTGAGACTGTACTATGGCGCTGAAAAAAGAAATGTCAATTGGTACGGTCGAATCATCTATCCGCTGCAAATCATCAAAAGAATGCTCCTGATTTTGTTTCGGCGGCAATAAAAAACTTCCGAAGTCTCAAAGACTTCGGAAGTCTGCTTTTCACACCAGCATCCTGACCGGGTTTTCCAAAAACTCCGCCAGTTTTTGCATGAACTGGGCGGCTTCCGCACCGTCGCTGACGCGGTGGTCTACGGAGATGGTGGCTTTCATCCGCCAGCCAATCTTGATTTGACCGTTCTCGACCACGGGGACTTCCTTCGCCGAGCCAATCGCCAGAATTGCCGCTTCGGGCGGGTTGATGATGGCGATGAATTCCTCCACGTCGTACATGCCGAGGTTGGA
>DAOUBY010000240.1:0-3359 GCA_034432325.1 Anaerolineales bacterium | reverse complement strand
AGAATTGCTCTTGAAAAACTATCACAACCGCGAAGATTTTGTGGCGCGACATTCATGTCGCTTTAGGTTGCGGAATGAATTCCGCGCTACGTTGCGCCACCCAAATTCTTGGTGATCTTCGTGTCCTTCGTGGTAAAAAAGGAATAATATGAAAATAGCCGTCGGTTTTGACCATGCGGGTTTCCCGCTCAAACAAGTTGTTTTGGATGCCGTCCGCGAGGCGGGACACGAACCCATTGACCTCGGCACGCACTCCGCCGAAAGCGTGGACTTCCCCGACTTCGCCGAAAAGGTCGGGCGCGCCCTCCAAAACGGAGAAGCCGAACGCGGTATTCTGTGCTGCGGTTCGGGCATCGGCGCGTGCATTGCCGCCAACAAGATGAAAGGCGTGTATGCCTGCGTTTGCCACGACACCTATTCCGCCGCGCAGGGCGTGATGCACGACGACATGAACGTCCTTTGTCTCGGCGGGCGCGTGATCGGACCCGAACTCGCCAGAGCGCTCATCCATGCCTTTTTGGGCGCGGAGTATCAGGGAAACCAGGCAGGCGGCGAAAGACTGGCGAGGCGCGTAGGAAAAATACACAAAATGGAAAACGGTGAATCCGTTTTATAGAGGTTCAAATGTCAGACTCAATCAAGAAACTCACCTCCCTCGGCCAGTCCCTCTGGTACGACAACATCCAGCGCCGCCTGCTCGAAAACGGCGAACTCAAAGCCATGATCGAGCGCGGCGACATTCGCGGCGTGACCTCCAACCCTTCCATCTTCAACAACGCCATCGCCAAAACCACCGACTACGACTCCGCACTCACGCCGCTCGCCTGGGCAGGCTGGGACGCGGAGAAAATCTTCTGGCAGCTTGCCATCGAAGACATCAAAGCCGCCTGCGACGCCTTCCAGCCGCTCTACGAAGAGACGAACGGCGGCGACGGCTACGTCAGCCTCGAGGTCAGCCCCTACCTGGCGCACGACACCGACGCCACCGCCGCACAGGCGCAACAACTTTGGGCGCGCGTCAAGCGCCCCAACCTCATGGTCAAGATTCCCGCCACCAAAGCGGGCATCCCCGCCATCCGCAAGGCGATTGCCGCAGGCGTGAACGTCAACGTCACGCTCATCTTTTCGCTCAAGCGTTACGCCGAAGTGATGGACGCCTACCTCAGCGGACTCGAAGACCGCGCCGCCATGGGACACCCCATTGACCACATCGCCTCGGTCGCCTCCTTCTTCGTCTCGCGCGTGGATTCCAAAATAGACCCCAAACTCCCCGAAGGCTCTCCCCTCAAAGGCAAAGCCGCCGTCGCCAACGCCAAACTCGCCTACGACCTCTACCAGCAAACCTTTGCGGGCGCACGCTGGGAAAAACTCAAAGTCAAAGGCGCGCGCGTCCAGCGTCCGCTGTGGGCAAGCACCAGCACCAAGAACCCCGCCTACCCCGACACCATCTACGTGGACAACCTGATCGGTCCCGAAACCGTCAACACCGTCCCGCCGCAAACCCTCGAAGCCTTCAAAGAGCACGGCGTTGCCGAAGTCACCCTCACGCGTGGTCTCGACGACGCGCGCAATGCCATCGCACAACTCGAAGCCGCCGGCATCTCGATGGATGTCGTCACGCAGGAATTGGAAGACGAGGGAGTCAAAGCCTTTGCAGACGCCTTCACCCAACTGCTCGCCACCATTGACGAACGCCGCAAAGCCGCCGCTTCTTCTCTTGGACCTATTGCTGATTCTGTCTCCAAACGGATTGCCCAACTCGAAGCGGATTCCGTCCCCGCCCGCCTGTGGCAGCGCGATCCGTCCCTTTGGGCTTCGGACAAAGACAAGGAAGGTCAGCACGAAGTCACCATCCGCATGGGCTGGCTGGATTCCACCGACAAGGCGCGCAGGAAATTGAAGGAGTACGAAGCCTTTGCAAAGGAAATCCGCAAAGCCAACATTGACCGCGTCCTCGTGCTGGGCATGGGCGGCTCGTCATTGACTGCCGAGGTATTCAGTTCGCTTCTTTCCTCACTCCCATCCCCTCTCCCAGTGGGAGAGGGGCGCAGGGGTGAGGGTATTCACCTGGCAATTTTGGATTCCACCGACCCTGTGCAGGTTGCATTAACCGCAGAACAATTCCCGCCCGAAAAATCCCTCTACATCGTCGCCAGCAAATCGGGCGGCACCGCCGAAGTCTTGGCGGCGTTCCATTACTTCTGGAAACTCAGCAAAAAGGACGGCTCACGTTTTGCCGCCATCACCGACCCTGGCACCTCGCTCGAAGCATTGGCGAGAAAACGCGGCTTCCGCAAAATCTTCTCCGCCGACCCACTCGTGGGCGGACGTTACTCCGCGCTGACCGATTTCGGTCTCGTCCCCGCTGCCCTGCTTGGCGTTGACCTGCCTCGTCTCCTCGACCGCGCCGACTGGATGCGAAACCAATGTTCGGAAAACTGTCCCGCTGCGCGTGACCCCGGTTTGGCGCTGGGAGCCGTCCTTGGCGAAGCGGCTTTGGGCGGGCGCGACAAACTGACGGTCCTGGCTGACGCGCCGTTATCCGCGTTTGCAAATTGGATCGAGCAAATCATCGCCGAGTCCAGCGGCAAGAACGGCAAAGGCATCCTTCCCGTCCCGCTGGAACCGCTTGGCAGTCCCGAAGTCTACGGCGGCGATCGCATCTTCATTTACCTCCGCCAAACGGGTGAATATGACGATGCGGTTGCCAAACTCAAAGCCGCAGGTCACCCCGTCATCCAATTACCAATTGCCAATTTCTATGACATTGGCGCAGAGATTTTCCGCTGGGAGATTGCCACTGCCGTCGCTTGTCACATCTTGGGCGTGAACGCCTTCGACCAGCCGAATGTCGAATCGAGCAAGAAGATTACGAAGGCAAAGATTGCCGAGTATCAGAAGAAGGGCAAACTGCGCGAGGGCAAACCCGCCTGGAAGAAGGACGGCGTGGCAGTGTTCTCGCCGACGGCAGTGACAGGCGCGTCGCTGAAAGCGGTGTTGAACGGATTCCTGAAGAAGGCGAAGAAAGGCGGTTATGTTGCCGTCAACGCTTACCTGCCGCGCAGCGCCGAAAATATCGAAGCCCTGCAACAGATGCGCGCCGCCATCCGCGCGAAGACGGGCAATGCCGTGACTGCGGGCTTTGGTCCGCGCTTCCAGCATTCGACGGGGCAATTCCACAAAGGCGGACCGAAGAACGCGCTCTTCCTCGTCATCACCGCCGAACCCGAAAAAGACCTTGCCATCCCAACCGAAGGCTTGACCTTCGGCACGCTCATCCGCGCACAGGCGCTGGGCGATTACGAGGCGTTGATCGAGGCGAAGAGGAAGGTGATGCGCGTGCATTTGCCTTCGGCGAA
>DAOUBY010000239.1:0-3360 GCA_034432325.1 Anaerolineales bacterium | reverse complement strand
ATAAACTCCTCCCCTTTCCTCATCAATTCCTCGTGATCCTCCGGCGCGGGCAAATCCTTCAAAAACTCAATCGAATACTCCCTCAGCCGTTTCTGCGCGTGCGGTTGACCGGCTTCGAGCCATTTTTCCATGCTCCAGCGCGGGAAGATGGGATTGATGTAATAGCCGTTCTTGTACTTCTTGAGGGTGGTTGGCGCGGTGACATAACTTTTTCCTGCGCCTGTGGCTTTTATTTCTTTTAGTCCTACTTCATTGTCGTCGAGTTGAAATCCATTGGCTACGCGCAAACTCTGTTCGATAATTTCATGACAATAGATGAAGGTCAGCGGGGAAATCGCCTTCGAGCCAAGTGTATCGCCAACGAACGGAGCCAGCCCGCCCTTCGTCAGAACGAACGTGAGCGTATTCATCCAGTAAGTCTCTGCGGCGAGCAGGTCCATGCCCCAGCCGGTACCGCTCCCAGAAGTCCCGCAATGAGGGATGCCGTAGAATTCCATCATCTCCGCGCACGCCAAATTGACCAGAATACTCTGCGGGTCGTAGAAATTCATCAGCGTCTTCATATCGAAATACACCGGCAGCATGCCGAGGAACATCGGCGCGCCTTCCCTGTACAACTGCCCGATGACAAGTCCAGCCAAAAGTTCAGCCAGCAGAACTGCCAGCGTCCCCGCCGGGGTAATCGGCGTCGTTGCGCCGGACATGCTGTAATTCGAAATGATCACCGGCAGCCCGCGCTCGATGGCGATCCGCATCTTGTCCACAGTGCCTTCGTTCATCACCAGCGGCGAGACCGGGTTGAAATACGGAATGATGAACGGCTTCTCGCCCAAATCGCCATGCAGATGCTCGAACATGCGCAGCACATCATCGAAGCGATGCTCATCCGAAACCAGCAGAACCATCGGCTTCCTGCCGTTCGCAAAATGCTCAAGACTTCCGTATAAATCGGTCAAATGCTCGGGCACATCGCGCACAATGCCCACAGTCGAGACCATGTCATAATGCGGCAGTTTATTGCCCAGCCGCACCATGTCGCGCATGTGTTTGCGCTCGAACAACACAGGCGTATCGGTCTGCGGCTCCTGATAGTACAACGCCGTCACCCCGATACCAAAACGGATGCGGTCGTCTGCGCCGCCGATGTGGAACTGCGGATTCCCACGACGGTCGAAGATTTGAATCCGCTTTGGCGCGGCATTTATCGCCCACTCGACTAACTCGCCCGGTATCCGCACGCTTCTTCCCTCGACGTTGGACCTGCCGACTCTTTTCTCGAGCATCGCCAACGCCGACGGCGAATCCACGCGCACGCCGACAGTTTCAAGCACCTGCAAGGCATAGCGGTGAACGTCATGTTTTTGCTCTTCGGTGAGCAGCGTCAAACGCGGGCGAACGTTGTTCATACATCACTCCTGAAATCCTGTCTTGTATAACTGAAAATACATTCCCTGAAGCGCCAGCAGTTCGGTATGCGTCCCCTGCTCCACGATCCTGCCGTCGTGGATGACCACGATCTTATCCGCCTTTGTGATCGTTGAAAGGCGGTGCGCGATGACAAAGGATGTGCGCCCCTTCAAAAGAGTAGCCAGCGCGCGCTGAATGATCTGCTCGGTCTGCGTATCCACCGAGGAGGTCGCCTCGTCCAGGATCAAAATGCGCGGGTTTGCCAGCAATGCACGCGCAAACGAGATCAACTGGCGCTGACCCACGCTCAACGTCGCGCCGCCCTCCTCCACCGAGGTTTCGTAACCGTGCTTCAAACCCATGATGAAATCGTGCGCGCCCACCGCCTGCGCCGCGGCAATCACCTCGTCATCGCTTGCATCCAGCCTGCCGAACAGAATGTTCTCCTTCACCGTCCCGTTGAACAGGAAGGGGTCCTGCAGCACCATGCCCATCTGCCGCCGCAGGCTTTGCTGAGTCACCGTCCGCAAGTCAATGCCGTCCACGCGCACACAGCCCGAGGTCGGGTCGTGGAAGCGCGCCAGCAGTTTGACGATGGTGGTCTTGCCGGCGCCCGTCTCCCCCACCAGCGCCACCGTCTGCCCCGCCTCCACATGCAAATTGATTCCGTCGAGGACGAGGGTGGGGTCGTCGGAGTAATGGAAGGAGACATTCTCGAATCGGACCTCGCCGAGAATGGGCGGCATCTCAACAGCGTCTTCCGCATCCCGAACTTCAATCGGCGTGTTGAGCAGTTCGAGGATGCGCTCGCCGCCTGCCATCGTGGATTGAAGTGTGTCGAAGCGGCGGCTGAGGTCGCGGATGGGGTCGAAGAGGCGGTCAATGTAGAGGACGAAGGCAATCAGCACGCCCGCCGTGATCGACTCGCCCAGCACCGCCGTGCCGCCAAGATAGACCACGAGGGCGGTTGCGATGGCGCCAAGCACATCCACAACGGGCGTGAAAGCGGAGGCAACCTTTGCCGCATCGAGGCTGGTTTCGAGGAAGTAACGATTGACGTAGTCTTTGAAGTTCGAGAAGTTATGCGCCTGCCGCGAGAATGCCTGCACCACGCGCACGCCGTTGACGTTTTCCGCCAGCACCGAGTTGGTCCATGAGATGGCGGCGCGCACCTTGCGGTAATTGCGGCGGGCAATGTTGCGGTAGAGATAGGTCGCCAGAACCATCAGCGGAATGACCGTAAAGGTGATGAGCGACAAGCGCAGGTTGAGCGAAAGCATGGCGATGAGCGTGCCGATGATGGCGAGCAGGTTGCGGACAATCGCCAGCACCGCCCAGGTGATGAACTCGCGCAATGTCCCCACGTCGTTGATGACGCGCGTGATGACGCGCCCGACGCTGTAGCGGTTGTAAAAGCTCAACGAGAGTTTCTGCAAATGGTCGAACATCGCTGTGCGGACATCGTACAGCACGTGCTGCCCCACGCGGGACATGATGCGCACGCGGTAGAAGTTGGTGATCAGTTGCACGCCCGCGACGATGAAGTAGGCAATGACAATGGTACGCAAGGCGGGGATGTCGCGTTTGCCGATGCCTTCGTCAATCGCCAGTTTGACGAAGTACGGTCCCGAAACCGAGGCGGCAGTGACGATGACCATGAAGACCAGCGAGATGAGCATCTGCGGCGCGTACGGCTTGACGAATTGAAGCAATCCGCGCGCCACTTTGGGGTCGTAGCCCTTGTCGTAGGCGTCTTCGGATTGGGTGATGAAGGCGGGAGGGATGATTTTGGTCATGAGGTTCAGGGGGTGGGTTGGAACATTTGAAAGTTGGAAGGTTAATCAGGATTTACGCAAAACTTGCGTAGCGCGGAATTCATTCCGCAACCTAAAGCGACATGAATGTCGCGCCACAAAATCTTCGCGGTTGTGATAGTTTTTCAAAAGCAATTCT
>DAOUBY010000238.1:0-13858 GCA_034432325.1 Anaerolineales bacterium | reverse complement strand
CCGGCGGGGAAGTCTCGTCGGCAGCAGGTTCCACCGGCTGGGTTTCCTCGGTGGGTGTGGTGGTTTCTGCCGCCGAGGGGTCGGTTCCTGTGCCGTCATCGGCGTACACGGTGGTTGTGCCGATGGTGCTGAACAGCAGGAACGCCAAAATGGAAAAAGAAATGAAAAATGTGCGCAGTGATCTGATCATATTGTCTCCTTTGTCGTTGGCGCTCGAATAAAAATAAAATTTATAGAGATGCCTGATGCCGGTCAGGCATCTCTATTGTACGGGCTTCAAACAGGTGATGTGAACATTTAAGATTAGAAAAGGTTACAGACAGACAGTTTTTACTTGTATATTGTGATGGTTGGGTTGGGCGGCGGGGAGTACACGTAGTCGGAACTGTAGTAGATGTCGCCGCCGGTATTGCCGTTGATTTTGAAGGTCTCGGCAATGACCTGACCGTACAGTTTGAACCCTGAACTGCCGTTGTAAGTAACCTGCGCCTGCGGCATCAGGATGGTGCCGCGCCAGATGTTGCCGGTGCCGCCGTTCAGGATGAAGTCGTTGGGGTTGTTCCAGGGCATGTACATCAGCAAGCCGCCAAAGGTATCTCCCTGCGGCGGGGCGGTGATGTCCACATCGGCGCCTGCCTGGATGTCAATTTGTCCTTTTTCGGAGTAGATGTAGATATTGCCGGAATTGAGCACGCCCTGCGCGCCCACGCTGAAGGAACTGTTGCCTTCACCGAAAAAGCGCATGCGGTTGGCGTTCAAGACACCCTGAGCGGAAACCGAGAAGTTTGAGTTATTGGCATAGATTTCGAGGTCTGTGAAGTTGTTGGCGTTGCCTTTGAGGTCCAGACCGCTTGACATGACCAGTTTCACAGGTCCCGTTGCGCTGATGTTGGCGCCGGCAATCAAGGTCAGGGAGCCGCTAAAGCAGTAAGTGCCGGGCATCAGGGTGGTGTTTTTCTTGAGGGTTACGCTATTAAAAGCGCCCGGGTACATGACGTTGTTGGTTGTGTCGTGACTGCCCGGCGTGGAGCAGGTGGGGCGGGGCAGGGTAGTGGGAACGCCGGCGAAGGTGCTTTCGCTCACGTCTTGTTCGGTTGCGCCGCAGTCAATTTTGCCGGTGCCGCCGATTTTGAAGTTCAAATCATTCGAGCAGCCGACCACCTGCGCATTGGCATCCATGTAAATGTTGGCAGAGCCGCCAAAACTGAGCGCATCATTCCCGCTGCAGTTGACGAAGATGCCCGTATCGTGAAAGGCGAGATTGGCGCTGCCCAGCACTTTGAAGCAATCGTTGTAATTGCCTCTGCGCGTGGAATACATTCCGGCGCCGGATGCAAATGGACCGCCTCCCGTCATGCCTTTCAGCTGCGCTACCGCTTCGACGACGTTGGTGACCATATCCCGTCCCAAGACGCGTCCAAACGTCATGGGAACTTCTGATGTGATGCGAACGCGGATGAACTTGACGTCGTCGTTGCTTGTGGAGGGGGTGCAAACGTTGTTGGAGAACGCCTTGCAAAACTCGATCTCGACGTCAGGTCCATCGGGGTCTACTGTGTTGCGGTTTTGGAAGTTGCTCTGGGCGCGAGCCAGCGCTTCGCTTTGTGCCGCATTCTTATCGTTGTTGGAACGAAAGTACTTCATCGCTGCCGCCATGGCGGAAGTGTCGGCGGTGTTTTGCATGTGACGGCGGTCTGAAAAAACCCGCCCGCCGTCCACCGCCAGCGCGGTAAAGCCAATCAGCGCCACAATCCCGAAGACAATCAGGATGAGCGCCTGTCCTTTTTGTGAGTTGAACCCTTTCATGCTGAACTCCTTTTCTTTATCTGAGAGCCTGAAAAAAAATAGAGCGAAATCAAAAAAAATAATAACCTTCGGCTCTGCATTCTCGCGGGTTCGGCGAAGTTTCTTTCATTTTAAGCCCAATGCGGAAAAATTCAACCACCCGGTCACCCAACAGTATTGATATGTATCCTCCCCTAAAAGTACTAGACGGAGCGGATGGAAAAGCGTTACAGGTCACGCTTGCGGCGTTGTCGCCGGTTCAAACGTGACCTGTATCTGTTACTCCACTGTGACGCTTTTGGCGAGATTCCGGGGCTGATCCACGTCCAGCCCGCGCAGCGCGGCGATGTGATACGCCAGCAGTTGAAGCGGAAGCACGGTGATGACCGGCGAGAGCATCCACGGCGTTTCGGGCACCCACAGGACATGATCTGCCATGCCTCTGACCAGCTCGTCGCCGTCGGTGGCAACGGCAATGACCATGCCTCCGCGCGCCTTTGCCTGCTGAATCTGCGAGATCATCTTTTCATGCCAGGGATCTTTCGGCGCAAGGCACAGGACCGGCATGTGTTCGTCAATCAGCGCGATGGGACCGTGTTTCATCTCGCCCGCCGGGTAGCCCTCGGCATGGATGTAGGAGATCTCCTTCAACTTCAACGCGCCTTCGTAGGCAATGGGCATGTTGATGCCGCGCCCCAGATACAGGCAGTTGCGGATGTCCTTGAGGAGGTGGGCAACGGCTTCCACTTCGCTTTCTCGTTCGAGCGTCCTGCCTACCAGGTCTGGGATGAGGCGCAGGTCGGAGACGAGCGCGCGGCGGGTTTTGTCGTCGAGCGTGCCGCGCAGGTCGGCGAGCAGAATCGCCAGCATGTACTGATCCACCAGCGGGGCGGTGAAGGCTTTGGTCGAGGCGACGCCGATTTCAGGTCCCGTTTGCATCGAGATGAATCCGTCGGCAATGCGCATGGCTTGCGAACCAATCGCGTTGACGATGCTCCACAAGATCGCGCCTTTGCGGCGTCCCTCTTCCATGGCGGCGAGGGTGTCGGCGGTTTCGCCCGATTGTGAAATGGCAAGCACCACCGTGCGGTCATTGAGGATGGGGTCGCTGTAGCGGAACTCCGAGCCGATGACCACTTCGACGGGAATGCGGGCGATCTTCTCGATGAGGTACTTGCCGACCATGCCGGCGTAGGCGGCGGTGCCGCAGGCGGTGATGTAAATCCGCTCGATTTTTTTCGCCAGTTCCTCGGTCAGGTTGAGATCGGGCAGGCGGATTTTGCCGCTGGCAAAGTCCACGCGTCCGGCGAGGGTGTCGGTGAGCGCGCGCGATTGTTCGTGGATTTCCTTCTGCATGAAGTGACGGTACTCGCCCTTTTCCGCCGCCACCGGGTCCCACGAAACGGTGTGAACCTGCGGTTTGACCTTTGCGCCGTCGAGCGTTTCGATGCTCACGGTGTTGTGCGTCACCACCGCCATCTGCCGCGACTCCAAAAAGATGACGTCGCGTGTGTGTTCCATGATGGCGGGGATGTCGCTGGCGACGAAGTTTTCGTCCTTTCCCAAACCAATCACCACGCCGCCCGCGTTGCCGATGCGCGCCGTCACGATCTTGTCCGGCTCATCGGCAGACATCAGCACCACCACGTTTGCGCCTTGAATGTCGTTGAACGTTTTGCGCGCCGCTTCCACCAGCCCCACGCCGGTGGCGAGATAATGCTCCACGAGATGCACGATGGTTTCGGTGTCGGTCTCCGATTGAAATTCCGCGCCTTCGGCAATCAATTCATCCTTGAGTTCGAGGAAGTTTTCGACGATGCCGTTCTGCACGACGACCACGCGCCGCGTCTGCCCGAGGTGCGGGTGTGCGTTGCGCGCCGAGGGCGCTCCGTGCGTTGCCCAGCGCGTGTGACCGATGCCCGGCGCGCCGGCGATGGGCGATTTGGCGATCAGGTCAATCAATTGGGATAACTTGCCCGCGTCCCTCCTGACCTCGATCTGGTCTCCGCTCAAAACAGCGACTCCCGCCGAGTCATAGCCGCGGTATTCCAGCCGTTTGAGACCGTTGATGATGATCGGCACTGCGTCACGCGGTCCGATATAGCCTACGATTCCACACATGGGGTTCCTCCGATTTTTATTTTGTCATTGCGAGCCGCTCCTTCGCTTCGCTCGAGACAGGCTCCGGCGGCGAAGCAATCTCCGCTGCTGTGGGGGGGGGGATTGCTTCACCGCAACGAACGTTCCTCGCAATGACATACGTTTGCCATTCCCTGTGGCTTTGTCCGCACGGTTTCCCGCGCGGCGTTGTTGCAGGGTTTGTTGTTCGGAGGGAAAGAAACGGGCGATGGCGCGCCCGAAGGGCTTCCGCTGATCTTTCGATTTTCGGACGCCGCCGGCGTCCTTAACTCCACCTCGCGGTGGAGAACCCTTGTCCTCGTCATCCCGCCAATGGCGGGACCATGCGCTGTCTTTCCCGGGAATTGTGCCGGTTCACCTCCTTTGAAAAAGTTCGGGCGGAAATTATAACCGAAGAAAACGATGCGGCTCCCAAAATCCCCGGATTTTGTTCGAACGACGGGAGACTTTCGACTCCGGCGGGGTTGATTGTTTTCATCTGCTCCTGTAACAACCGAAGAGCCTCGACCCTGTGAAGTCGAGGCTCTTCGGTTGATGTAGGACTTACGTGTAATCGGCGTTTTCTAACGCCAATTGCCTTTCCAGCGCGTTGGAGAACGCGCTCTACGCAAAATTTTGCGCAAGTCCTATGATGACAGAAAATCCGTCAAGTCTTATTGACAGGACGCCTTGCTCCTGTCGTTATCGAGAACCGTGTTTGTGACCGAAGCGCGGATGGTGATGGTGTTCGAGCCGCCGGTAAACAAGGTGGCAAACGGCATGAAAAGTCTATGATTGAACGATACTTCTACATAGACACCGTCGCCAACCACCACCGCGTTGATGGATTTTGCCGTTGCGGTTGTGCCGTCCCTGCCCTGCACAACGACAGTTACCGGATTGGAGGGGTCGCAGGTATCGGACGGGGGGCTATTGGAGGTACAGGCAAGGTCAACCGGCGAAGCGGAGTGGTTTCGCACACGCGCTTCTATTTTGTTTGCGATGGGGCAAATCGAGCCATAGACCGCGCCTTCCTGCGCCGCGTCGCGCAGTTGGATGAACTGAAAGAGCGCGAGACCAAACTCCACCGCTCCTGCCAGCAGGAACAGAATCACAACCAGGCTGATGCCGAATTCGACCAGGGATTGACCGCGTTCGGAACGATTTCTTTTCATGGGAGTCTCCCGCTTCTATTCATGTTGATTCTGGAACAGGACGACGCCCTCACAGCCCGGCGTGGAGAGATTGATGGTGACCTGCTCTGTGTCATCCCAGCGGTCGAAGACTTGATGAAAATTGAATGCCAGCGTGGAGGAACCGGGCGGAATGAAAATGGGGGAGGAAGGGGTGATGGTGTAGGTCGGTCCATTTTCATTGCCTGTCCAGAAGACGCTGCCCAGGCTGGCGCTTTGCAGGCGCAGGGTTTTGTCGGAGCCGGTCTGGTGACCTTTGTCGTGATTCCAGGTGACGGTCACGTTGGCGATTTGCAGGAACTCGGTGAGCGGGTTGTTGATGGTGACGGTCATGGCGCCGCCGCTTTGGCGCAGCAAGCCAAGCGTGACGGTGTTGCATCCCGTAACCGCCGAGGTGGTTACGGTGAGGGTCAGCGTGCCGGTGCTGGCGGCGTGACCGGCGTCGCCGCTGTAGGTGGCGGTCAGCGTTTTGGAGCCGGGCGTGCTGAAGGTCACGGTGCAGGAGCCGCTGCCATTGACCAGTGTGACGGGACTTGTGCAGCCCGAATTCTGCCCGCTGATGGTGACCGTGCCGGTGGGCGTGGTGGTGGAGCCGCCGGGCGCGTTGCTCACGGTGAAGGTCAGGTTGATGGTTTGCCCAACCAGATAGGGCGGCGTGTTGGTGGTGGTGAGGCTGGTGATGGTGGGCGGCAATTGCACAGAGTGGTTCACGCTGCCGCTGCTGCTCAGGAAGTAAGGAGAATCGGGCGTGTAGGCGGCGGTGAGGGTGCGGTTGCCGACGGTGCTGAATGTGGTGCTGCAGGTGCCGGTCCCGCCGGAGAGGGTGATGGTGCAGACCGGCGTGCCGCCGATGGTCACTGCGACGGTGCCGGTGGGCGTGGATGTGCTGGTTACGTTGACCGTGATGGTGACAGACTGCCCCACAATGGACGGCGACGGCGACGTGGTGATGGTCGTTGTGGTTTGCCCGGGCAGGATGACGCTGTGAACTTTCGTACCGCTGCTTGGGGCGAAAAGATCAGATTCAAGATAATTGGCGGTGAGCAGTTTGTCGCCGTCGGTGGTGAAGGTGTAGGCGCAAGAGCCCGTTCCGCCGGAGAGCGTGATGGTGCAAATCGTCGTGCTGCCCTCAGTGATGGTGACCGTGCCGGTGGGCGTTCCGTACGCGCTGGTGACGGTGACGCTGAGCGTGACTTGCGTGTTGATGAGCGACGGGCTGGGGGAGGTGGTCAGCGTGGTTGTGGTGGGTCCCTTCACGTTGTGACCTTCTGTGTCACTGCTGGGATCGTGTTTGCTGTCGCCGGTGTAAGTGGCGGTGATGGTCTTCGCGCCGATGGAGTTGAAACGCACAAAGCAGCTGCCAGTGCTGGTGTTGCCGCTGCCGGAAAGCGTGATGGTGCAGTTCTCATCCGCGCCGGTGATCTCCACGGTGCCGGTGGGAGTGGTGGGCGTGGCGGCGTCGGATCTAACCTCGACTCGAACCTCCACTAACTGCCCCGGCGTGGAGTAATCGGGTTGATCGGATTGAATGGTTATGGTGGTGGGTTCTTTGGGCGGTTGAATCGAAACTTCCAGCAGCAGGGTGCGGGCGCTGTCGGCAACAATGGGATTTCCGCCTGCCGCCGTGCGCGAGAGAATCGGCACGATGTTGGGGACGATGGTGTTGTAATCGGCTTGAATGCTCACCACCACACGGTCTCCCTGGGAGGGGGTGACAGCAGTGTCCGCTGTGCCGTTGCAGGTGCGGTACGAAGCAGTGCCGGGACCATGGTCATAGGTGATGGTGATGTCTGCGTCATCGAAGGCGTTCAAGAAGTCGCTGGCTTGGGCGGCGGCGCGGATGCCGGCGCAAGCCTGATACCGCGGCACGCCGTAGGTGGGATCTGTGCCGGAGGTGGAGCCGTAGCGTGCGGCTTGACGGGCGGCGTTGTTTACCGATGAATAAATAAATAACAGCCTGCCGGTTTCGATCAAGCCATAGACCACCAGCAGCAAAATGGGCAGGACAATGGCAAACTCGACGATTGCCTGCGCCCTGCTCTTTTGGGAATTGAATTTTAAGCGCTTCATGGTCGTTCCTATTCTCCAAGGTTCCTTCTTCTAGTTTAATGGCTGGGTTGTCCAGCCCAATAAGACATTCGTACTAAACGAAGGCGCCTGGGTTTACACTTTTGTAAATCATCTTGCAGCGCGTCATAATAGACCTTTTGCAACAGTGCGCCAGAGAGCGCACAATACGCTCTGGCGCAGGGGGCGTTCTCCAACGCCGGCTGACTTATGCAAGAGATCAAATGTCGCATTACGGGCAGCCTGTGTATGTCAGTTTTGTAAATCAGAAGAAATACAGGATGTAAAACGCTCCCAGCACGAGGGCGGGACCGTAGGGGATAAACGTCATCAGGCTGTTTTCGGCGTAGCGGCGCTGGATCAGGTAGGCAATGACCGCCAGCAGACCCATCGCGCCGCCTGCCAGCGCCCCGGCGGTGATTCCCAAAATGACGTTGGGCCAGCCGAGCATCAGGCCGAGCACGCCGCTCAGGTACACGTCTCCGCCGCCGAGCGCTTCCTCCTCGTCCTCCGCCTGACCGGCGGCGCGCATCTTGCGGGCGCGGTAGCGGGCGGCGACTTCTCCGAGTTTGTAAAAGAGGAACATGATGGCAAAGCCGGCAACTCCGCCCAAAAGGGAGGTCAACAGCCCGGCGAGGATGCCGTCTTGTTTGCTGTACAGGTATGTGCCGGTGAGCAATCCGAGAACGGCGCCGGCAATCACGGTGGGGAACAGGATGAGGCGGTGTTCGATGTCAATGACGATGATCACGCCGAAGTAGGTCAGGACGAGCAGGCTGAGGGGCAGACCCAGCCCGGGGCGGGGGAACAGCCAAAGGTACAGGAACGAAGCGGCGGCGAGGACCAGCACAATCCATGTGCGCGGGCTGCGCCGTCTTCCGCAGGCGCGGCATGGGCGCAGAGTCAAATAATCCCACAATGAAAAAGCGGAGCCGCAGTGTAGGCAGGCTGGCTGACTCAGGCGGCGGGTGGAGGGCAGAACGTCGGCAAGGTAATTGACAAGCAAACCAGCCAGCCAGCCGAGCAGGAGGGGGATGAGCAGGGTGATGTCCATCTGAATTGATTATAGTATAAAGCAGGTTGGATTTTGCAGAGGGCGGGGGTGTAAGTCAACTGTAATGTGCTTGCGGGAGATTGTGAACTGCCTTACAATCTTTGGGAAAATTCCCACGACAGGACTTACGCGTAATCAACGTTCTCTAACGTTGATTATCCGGTTTGCGCGTTGGAGAACGCGCTCTATGCAAGGTTTTGCATAAGTCCTGCAGGAGAGGAACATGGAGAAATTTATCATCGAAGGCGGGACGCCGCTGAACGGCGAGGTGACGCCCGCAGGAAACAAGAATGCCGCTCTGCCCTTGGTCGCCGCGTGTTTGCTGACGGAAGAACCTGTGGTGCTGCGGAACGTTCCGCGCATCAAGGATGTGTCTGTGATGCGGCATTTGATCGAAAGCCTGGGCGCGCAGGTGGAGGAACTGGACGCCGCTTCGTGGCGCATCACCGCCCGGGACCTGAGACCGGCGGACCTCGACCCGGACCTGTGCCGCCGCATCCGCGCTTCCATCCTTGTGGCGGGACCCATGTCGGCGCGGGTGGGCGAGTTCAAACTGCCGCCGCCCGGCGGCGATGTGATCGGACGCCGCCGCCTCGATACGCACATCCTCGCGTTGCGCGCGCTCGGCGCCGATGTGCAGTATGACCGCGGCTTTGCCTTCACATCGAAGGGCTTGCGCGGCGCGGACTTTCTGATGGATGAAGCCAGCGTGACGGCAACAGAAAACGCCATCATGGCGGCGGTCACGGCGAAGGGGGAGACGGTCATCCGCAATGCCGCTTCGGAGCCGCACGTGCAGGAGTTGTGTCATTTTTTGAACACGCTGGGCGCGCAAATCGAGGAGATTGGTTCGAATACGCTGCGCATTCATGGCGTGCCGAAACTGCACGGCGGCGAGTTCACGATTGGACCGGATTATCTGGAGGTGGTCAGTTTTGTGGGCGCGGCGGCGGTGACGCATGGGACGGTGCGGGTGAGAAACGCCGGCGTGGAAAACCTGGGCATGATTGCCCATGTCTTCGAGCGCATGGGCGTGCGCTGGATCGTGGAAGGCGATGATATCATCGTGCCGGCAGAGCAGGAGTTGAAAATCGTCCCCGATTTGGACGGCGCGATTCCCGAAGTCAAGACGAACGTCTGGCCCGCCTTCCCGACGGATTTGATCAGCATTGCCATCACGGTGGCAACCCAAGCCAGCGGCTCGATCATGTTCCACGATTGGATGTTTTCCGGACGCATGTATTTCACCGATAAACTGGTGGGGATGGGCGCGCGCATCATTCTGTGCGACCCGTACCGCTGTCTCGTGCAGGGACCGAATCAACTCTACGGCGAGAATCTGGAAAGCCCCGACATCCGCGCCGGCATGTCGCTTTTGCTGGCGGCGCTGGCGGCGAAGGGCACGTCGGTGGTGCGCAACATTGGGCAGATCGAGCGCGGCTATCAGGACGTGGACAAAAAACTGCAGGCGCTGGGCGCACGGCTGGAACGGGTGAAGGAATAGGCTGAGGGTGCAACTTTTCGCTTTTGTTTGCATCCAACAAAAGGCGAACCGTAATTAACGGTTTGTGAGCGTTGTCTCAAAGACGATGGACGCTCGTGATTCTTTGTAATCAGGACTTACGCGTAAGCAACGTTTTCTAAGAGAGTGTTTTATAAATCGGGGTTTACCGTAGATGAACACGGATGAACGCTGATTCTGAAGAAAAACGGGATGAAGTTACCTTGTAAATCCAATTTATCTGTGTTCATCTGTGGTTGGAACGTGAATTTCAAAACACTCTCTTACGCGTAATCAGCGTTCTCGAACGCCAATGACCTTTCCAGCGCGTTGGAGAACGCGCTGCGTAGGTCCTATCCACATGACTCATCCCCAAAGCAGGGATGGGGCATTTTTTTGACAACTCATCAAATCACCGTTATAATGACAACGATAACAATACTTTATAGAGAATAATTATCAACAAGTGCTCTGTTGCATGGATTTTTCAAGCGTACTGGGCGTTCTCTAACGCCCGAAGTTGCGCTGGAGAATGCAAAATACGCAAGAGTGATTGCAACAGAGCAATCAACAAGAGCAACCATGACAGACCCTCAGGCTCGCTTCGAACAGTTGATTGCCAAACTCAAACAAAGCAACTACCGCCTGACCCCTCAGCGGGTGGAGTTGATTCGTCTCATCGCGGCGAGTGAGGGGCATCCCAGCGCGGCGCGGCTCTATGAACAGGTCAAAGCCCAATTCCCCACCATGAGCCTTGCAACGGTTTACAAGACGCTCGACCTGCTGAAGGAATTGGGCGAAGTGCTGGAGATTGGGCTGCGCGACGATGGTCATTATGACGGCAATAAGCCGTACCCGCATCCGCATTTGATTTGCGTGAAATGCCAAAAGATCATGGACGGCGAACTGGACACGGCGGTTGACGCCATGGTTCGGGAGGTGGAGAGGAACTTTGGGTTTCAAATCGTCAAGCACCAACTCAATTTTTACGGCATCTGCCCGGAGTGTCAGGATAAGAACTAACTGATGTTATGCGGTTTTCTCGTAGCGCGACGTTATGGAGTTTATAGAATTGACTGCACTGAAAAAACCTTTTCTTACCACGAAGAACACAAAGACCACGAAGTTTTTTTAAATCCTCTTGCATCGAATTCCAAGATTCTGAATAGCGCCTTTTGGAATTCCTTTGCGTACTTCGTGTCCTTCGTGGATAAAGACCTTTTTGCAGTGGACTCAGAATTGCTCTTGAAAAACCATCACAACCGCGAAGATTTTGTGGCGCGACATTCATGTCGCTTTAGGTTGCGGAATGAATTCCGCGCTACGAAAACAATCTCGTAATACGCGTAGGGTGCGTTCTCTTACGCGCCCGTTGGCGGTAGCCTGTCCTGGCGCACAGTCCAGGGAGAACGTCAACCATGCGGTTACGGCATTTATTTGTTCATCATGTCGCTTGAAAATGCGAGATAAATCCCCTGCAGGGACGATGTCTCACACTGCCGTGTAAGGTGAGAAGTATCTCAAAGCGTATCAACCGTTTTCCAAAGGAGAGAAAAATGAGCGAAGAAAACAAATGCCCTGTCCCTCACGCCGGCATGACCTCTGCCAGGCGGGGAGCCTCGAACCGTGATTGGTGGCCCCAGCAGCTCAACCTGAGCATTCTGCACCAGCATCACCCCAAATCCAACCCGCTGGGACCCGATTTCAACTACGCCAAAGAATTCAAAAAACTCGATTACGCCGCCCTCAAAAAAGACCTCGCCGACCTGATGACAAACTCGCAGGAATGGTGGCCCGCCGACTGGGGTCACTACGGCGGCTTGATCATCCGCATGGCATGGCACAGCGCAGGGACGTACCGCACCGGCGACGGACGCGGCGGAGGCGGACGCGGCAACCAGCGCTTTGCCCCGGTCAACAGTTGGCCCGACAACATCAACCTCGACAAAGCCCGCCGCCTGCTCTGGCCCATCAAAAAGAAATACGGCAACAAAATCTCCTGGGCTGACCTGATGATTCTGGCGGGCAACGTTGCGCTCGAAACGATGGGCTTCAAAACCTTCGGCTTCGGCGGCGGACGCGAAGACATCTGGCAGCCCGAAGAGGACGTGTACTGGGGCTCCGAAGCCGAATGGCTGGGCGACAAACGCTACAGCGGCGACCGCGAACTCGAAAATCCCCTCGCCGCCGTGCAGATGGGCTTGATCTACGTCAACCCCGAAGGTCCCAACGGGGAGCCCGACCCGGTCGCTTCGGGGCGCGACGTGCGCGAAACCTTCGCCCGCATGGGCATGAACGACGAAGAGACCGTCGCGCTCGTGGCGGGCGGTCACACCTTCGGCAAGGCGCACGGCGCGGGCGACCCCAAACTGGTCGGTCCCGAACCCGAAGCCGCTCCGCTGGAAGAAATGGGCTTGGGCTGGAAGAACAAATTCGGCACGGGCAAGGGCGTCCACACCACCTCCAGCGGCATCGAAGGCGCGTGGAAACCCAACCCCACCCAATGGGACATGGGCTACCTCGACATGCTCTTCGGCTACGAATGGGAACTGGTCAAAAGCCCGGCGGGCGCGCATCAGTGGGTGGCGAAAAACGTCAAGCCTGAGCACATGATTCCCGACGCGCACGACCCGGCGAAGAAATACCCGCCCATGATGACCACCGCCGACCTTTCCCTGCGCTTCGACCCGATCTACGAACCCATCGCCCGCCGCTTCCACCAGGACCCCGAAGCGTTTGCCGACGCTTTCGCCCGCGCCTGGTTCAAACTGACGCACCGCGACATGGGACCCAAAACCCGCTACCTCGGTCCCGAAGTCCCCAAGGAAGATTTGATCTGGCAGGACCCCATCCCCGCCGTCAATCACAAATTGATTGGCGCAAAAGACATCGCCGCGCTGAAGAAGCAGATTCTCGCTTCGGGGCTCACCATCTCCGAACTGGTGTACACCGCCTGGTCCTCCGCCTCCACCTTCCGCGGCTCTGATAAACGCGGCGGCGCGAACGGTGCGCGCATCCGCCTCGCCCCGCAAAAGGACTGGGAAGTCAACCAGCCCGAACAACTGGCGAAGGTGCTGAAGAAACTGGATCGCATCCGCAGGGAGTTCAACGCGGCTCAGTCCGACGGCAAAAAAGTCTCGCTGGCAGACCTGATCGTGCTGGGCGGCTGTGCGGCGGTGGAAGCCGCAGCAAAGGCAGCAGGCTATTCGGTCAAAGTGCCTTTTACCCCCGGGCGCATGGACGCCTCGCAGGCGCAGACCGATGTCAACTCGTTTGCCGTCCTCGAACCCGAAGCCGACGGCTTCCGCAACTATCAGAAAGCGGTGTTCTCCATCTCCTCCGAAGAACTGCTGGTGGACAAAGCCCAACTGCTCACCCTGAGCGCCCCCGAAATGACCGTGCTGGTCGGCGGCTTGCGCGTGCTGGGGGCAAACTACGGCGGCTCACAGCATGGCGTGTTCACCAAACGCCCCGGTCAACTGACCAACGACTTCTTCGTCAACCTGACCGACATGAGCGTGGAATGGCATCCCGCCGACGAAAGCGCGCAAACCTTCCAAGCCCACGACCGCAAGACCGGCGAGGTGAAGTGGACCGGCACGCGTGTGGATTTGGTCTTCGGCTCCAACTCGCAGCTGCGCGCCCTCTCCGAGGTCTATGCTCAGGATGATAACGCCGAGAAGTTCGTAAACGACTTCGTCGCCGCCTGGGACAAAGTCATGAACCTCGACCGCTTCGACCTGGCGCGCTGACAGATTGCCGGAAACCGCCTCACTCAACGCAATCAGGGTTGGTATGCGCGCAAAAGATGTCAGGCGGGAGCGTAAGAGACGCTCTCCAGCGTCGGATAGATGACAACCTTTGCATGCACACTCAGGGTTGTGTAGAAATACACAGCCCTGTTTTTTTGTGACTCACCTTACGCGGCAGCGCGACGTTCATCTCGCATTTCCAAGCGGCATGAATCCCCATGCGGGGACGATGTGTCGCGGTACGGGAAAACCGCGCAACATCAGTTTTGTTATACAATAAGCGCTAAGAGAGCGTTTTATAAATTCAGTACTTCACGAAAGCGCGTATTTGGCGGTCTCTACCGCCGAATTTGCGCTAGAGAGCGCAAGTTACGCAGGGTTTTCGTGA
>DAOUBY010000237.1:0-11331 GCA_034432325.1 Anaerolineales bacterium | reverse complement strand
CAGCAATTCCAAATCTGAAATTGGTTATGGCGGAGCGGGGGCGATTTCCAGCCCTTCTTCCATAAAGCGGAGTAGGTCGTCCCAAGAATCGAAGACCATGTAGCGTGTCAGTGCGCGCAAATCGTTGAAAAAGGTTTTGCGCGCACCCAACGCCTGCCGCAGACGCTGGTAGGCAGGGGATAATAATTCCTGAACCGTATGGAGTAAGAAAGCCAGGATATTCAAAGTCGCCAAGACATTGGCGAGATCATGCGAACCATGTCCGAAATTATGCTCAAAGTGATAGCCTTTGGTTTTTAAGGTATTGTTGTTCTCGTTTTCGATCTTCCAGCGGGTACGCCCGACTTGGACAAGGGTCGCAAGGTTGGCAGGGGTTACGGGATGGTTGGTGACGAAACTATTGCGGTAGAGAATTTCGCCCGTCTGTTCATGCGTGATAACCAACTCGAACCAGTTGACCAACAACGCATCATTCCCATTGCGTAAAGGGACTTGGATGGCAAAGCGATAGCGCCACAGTTCGCCACGTTTGCCATTCCAATGGCGTTGGGCGAGGGTTTCAAGTGTGCCGTTTTTCTCCAGAAAACCCAGCCACTGATACAGTCCCGCATGGGACTCGGGTTTACAGACGAAAATGAAGAACTGCTGGTAAGTTTCGGACAGGAGTTGGCAAAGTGGCTGGTTGGCATACAAATCATCGCCCAAATAAGTCACGGAATGCGCTGGAAAGTGTCCCTGATACCGTTCCAGCCAGCGTTTGGAGGCATTTCGCTCACAATCTTGCTTCTCCTGCCCATCTTGCGGCACGATAAATTCGGGCGGTAAGGGCAAAACCTGCGCCGTCTCAGGTTTAACGAAGACGGGCGTCACCGCACTATGGTAAAAATGCTCCACGCCCGCACGATCTGTGCGTATGAGGCATTGCGGACAGGAAATCTTTTCCGACGAGAAAAAATGCACCCCATCCAGTGCGATCGCGTAAGTATCCAAGTCATTCCGAAAACGCAAGATTTGTTGCTGCCGGCGCATTTCATCCAAAACGTACCAGAAATCGGCGGCAAACGCCGCAGGCGATAACGGGTCAAGCAGGTTCCGAATTTGGGTATCGCTCGGTATCTCGGTTACTTGGAACAAACTGCGCGCATTGTTCCGTCCTTTGTTGCGCTGCAACAGGCGTTGATGCGCTAGAAACGAAGGCGACTGCATGAAGAACACGCCAAAGGCGGATAATGCTCCATCGGCGAGCGTGTACCTTTGATTGTTATTGGGTTTACGGTGGTCTGGCAGGTTTGCCCAACGCTTACGAAAGTGCTCCATCAGGGATTGGAGGGAGAGGCTCGGTTCCATAGGTGCCTATACCTTACCATAAATTTTAGATTTGGAATTGCTGAAGTTTTTTAAATCATCTTGCATCGAATTTCAAGATTCTGAATAGCGCCTTTTGGAATTCCTTTGTGTACTTCTTCGTGTCCTTCGTGGATAAAGACCTTTTTGCAGTAGACTCAATCGTAGGATCATGTCTGAAATCCCCCTAGAAATTGACTTTACCTCCGGGCTGATTGCCATCGGGGTGTTGATTATCGTCAACGGTTTGATGGCAATGGCAGAGACCGCCCTGCTCTCCTCGCGGAAGGCGCGGCTTCAAAACGAAAGCAACAAAGGCAACGTTCGGGCAAGCATCGCTTTGAAGTTGCTGGAAAATCCCAACCAGTTTCTTTCGGTCATTCAAATCGGCATCACCGCCACCGACCTGCTCGTCGGCGCGTTGACGGGCGCCACGCTGGGTCTGTGGGTCAACCAGCAGGTGAGCAAATCCCCCATTCTGAACCCGTACAGCGGGGTGATTGGGCTCATCGCCGGCATCCTGCCGGTGACATATCTCTCGCTGGTCATCGGCGAACTCGTTCCCAAGCGGCTGGCGCTGCGCGACCCGGAAGGAGTCTCCGCTTCGGCGGCGCGCATCATGCTGTTCTTCTCGAAGGTCTTCTCGCCGATTGTCCGCTTTTTGAGTTTTTCCACCGAGTCGGTTTTGCGGATGCTGGGCGTGAAGGTAAGCGCCGAACTGCCCGTCACCGAAGAAGAGATTCAACTGCTCATTGACCAGGGAACGCAGGCGGGAATTTTCGAGGAAGCCGAGCAGGAGATGGTGGAAGGCGTGTTCAGCCTGGGAGACCAGCGCGTGTACTCCATCATGACGCCGCGCACCGACATCGTCTGGCTGGATATTGACGACAGCATCGAGGAAATCCGTGAAAAGATTGCAGCGAACGATTACTCGCGCTTCCCCGTGCGGCAAGGCACGCTGGATGTCATCCTGGGCATCGTCAAAGCCAGAGATTTACTCGTGCCGAGCCTGAAGGGCGAACCCATCAACCTGAAGGACATGCTCCGCCCGGCGTTTTACATCCCTGAGACCATGCTGGCTTCGCGCGCGCTCGAAATCCTCAAGGAAAAAGGCACCGACATGCTCCTCGTCATTGACGAGTTCGGCGGCTTGCAGGGTTTGCTCACCATCAACGACATCCTCGAGGAAATCGTCGGCGAGATGGAACAGGACGAGCCGCAAGCCACCCAGCGGCAGGACGGCTCCTGGCTGTTGGACGGAATGCTGGAAGTGGACGAATTCAAGGAAATCTTCGGCTTCCCCTCCCTGCCGCATGAGGACGAATACGAGACCCTCAGCGGCTTTGTGATGATGTCGCTTGGGCGCGTGCCGCAGGTGACAGACCACTTCGAGTGGAACGGCTACCGCTTCGAAATCGTGGACATGGACGGGCGCCGCGTGGACAAAGTGCTGGTCACCACCCTGCCGCCGAAAACTCCCTCCTCCGAACCGCGCGGAAACTAAACCATTTTCCCTTTTTCAACAGACAAAGTACAATAGCCCCCATGCCCCGCAACTTCATTCGCGCCATCCTCTTCGACTTCGGCGGGACGCTCATGTACGGGCGTCAGGACTGGACACCCATTATCGCGCAAGCAGACGAGGCGCTCACCGATTACCTCCGCTCGCAGGGATTGGAAATCAACCTCAACACCTTCCCCAGCGAATTCCGCAAACGGCTGGACGAATACTTCAAACAACGCGAAAAAGACCTGCTCGAAACCACCTACACCTTCGTCCTGCGCGAACTGCTCCACGAGAAGGGCTATGACGACGTGCCAGCCGCCACCCTGCGCCGCGCCCTCGATGCGCTCTTCTCCGTCACCCAAACCAACTGGGCGCTGGAAGAAGACGCCATCCCCGCCCTGCAGCAACTCCGCACGCTGGGATACCACCTGGGCATCATCTCCAACGCCGGCGACGACGAAGACGTTCAACAACTCGCCCGCCGCTTCGGCATCACCGAATACTTCGACTTCATCCTGACCTCCGCCGCCTGCAGTTACCGCAAACCCCATCCGCGCATCTTCGAACTGGCGCTCTCGCACTGGTACTGCCCGCCCAACGAAGCCGTCATGGTCGGCGACAACCTCGATGCCGACATCCGCGGCGCACAGCAGGCAGGCATCTACGGCGTCTGGATCAGCCGCCGCGCCAGCCCGGAGATGGAGAAGCAGGGACAGGTCCAGCCCGACGCGAGCCTGTCCACCCTCCTCGAACTGCCCGCCGTCCTCGACCGCCTTCAAATCCACTAACTACATGCCAAACAAAAACATCCCCGCCTACCTCGCGCTGGGCATCGGCGTCCTGGCGCTGAGTTTTTCCGCCATGTTCGTCCGCTGGGCAAACGCCCCTGGTCCCGTCACCGCGTTCTACCGCATGTTCTTTTCCATCTTCATGCTTGCGCCGTTTGTGCTGGCGCGCAAAGAGGAAAAGCGGGCGTTTCGCACCTCCGCCCTGATCTTCCCCCTGCTGGCGGGCGTCTTCACCGCGCTCGACCTCGCCCTGTGGACCACCGCCCTCTCCTACACCACCGCCGCCAACGCCACCCTGCTCGGCAACACCGCCCCGCTGTGGGTGGCGCTCGGCGCGTGGCTCATCCTCAAGCAAAAACTTTCCGGCACCTTCTGGCGCGGGCTGGCGGTCACGCTGGCGGGCGCGGCGCTCATCATGGGAACCGATTTTCTCCTGCACCCGCGCTTCGGCATCGGCGACCTGATGGCAGCCTTCACCGGCTTCTTCTACGGCTGCTACTTCCTCTTCACCGAAAAAAGCCGCCTGCACTTCAACCCCATCGCCCACATCTGGATGGTCGGTGTGGGCGCAAGCCTCACCCTCTTCGCCGCAAACCTGCTGCTGGGCAACCCGCTCAGCGGCTTCGACACAAAAACCTGGATCGTCTTCCTCGCCACCGCGCTGGTCTCGCAGCTCATCGGCTACATGGCGCTCGCCTACGCCCTCGGGCATCTGCCCGCCTCCATCGTCGCGCCCACCATGGTGCTCCAGCCGGTCGTCACCACCCTGCTTGCCATTCCGCTGCTCGGCGAAATTCCCACCCTCTGGCAGGGGGTTGGCGGGACTGTGGCGCTGATTGGGATTTACCTGGTCAACCAGAGTCACTATCAGGCGCAGAAGTGACCTCCGCTTCCTTCCCCGCCCGCGCCTGCCTCTGCCCAATCAACCTGCCCCACACCGAAAACCTGTCCTCCTCCCTCCTCCGCCCCCTGCTATAATCTCCAGCATGTCGGACCTCTTCGACCACGCCCTGCAGGAACGAATGAAAAACGAAGCGCCGCTTGCCGCGCGCATGCGTCCGCGCACGCTGGAGGAATTCGTCGGGCAGGAACACATCATTGGACCCGGCAAACTCCTGCGCCGCGCCATCGAAGCAGACCGTCTCTTCTCCTCCATCATCCTGTGGGGACCGCCCGGCACCGGCAAGACCACCCTCGCCCAAGTCATCGCCAACACCACCAAGAGTCATTTCGTCACCATCTCCGCCATCCTGGCAGGCAAGGCAGAACTGCGGGCGGTCATCGAAGAAGCCCTCGAGCGCCGCCGCCTGCACAACGAGCGCACCATCCTCTTCGTGGACGAAGTCCACCGCTGGAACAAGGCTCAACAGGACGCGCTCCTGCCGCACGTCGAGGCGGGAGTCGTCACCCTCATCGGCGCGACCACCGAAAACCCCTATTTCGAAGTCATCAAAGCGCTCATCTCGCGCTCGCGCGTCTTTCAACTGCGCAGTTTGAACCAGCACGAGACCGGCATCCTGCTCGACCGCGCCCTCACCGACAAAGAGCGCGGCTACGGAAACAAACGCATCGTCCTGCACCCCGACGCCCGCGCCCACCTCATCGAAGTTGCCGGCGGCGACGCCCGCAACGCCCTCAACGCGCTCGAACTCGCCGTCGAATCCACCGCGCCGGACGAGGAGGGCGTCATCCACATCACGCTGGAGGTGGCGCAGGAGTCCATCCAGCGCCGCGCCGTGCTGTACGACAAGGACGGCGACGCGCACTACGACACCATCAGCGCCTTCATCAAATCGGTGCGCGGAAGCGACCCCGATGCCGCGCTCTACTGGCTGGCAAAGATGATTTACGCCGGCGAAGACCCGCGCTTCATTTTGCGCCGCCTGATTATTCTGGCGGGCGAAGACATCGGTCTCGCCGACCCGATGGGGCTGGTGGTGGCGTCGTCGGCGGCTCAGGCGTTCGATTACGTCGGCTTGCCGGAGGGAATCTATCCCCTCGTCGAAGCGACGCTCTACCTTGCCACCGCGCCCAAGTCGAACAGCGCGGGGGCATACTTCAAGGCAATGAAGAAAATCGAGGACGAGGGGCAAATTTCGGTGCCGCGCCACCTCATGGACGGCAACCGCGACGCCGCGGCGATGGGTCACGGCAAGGATTACGTGTACCCGCACGAATTCGAGGGTCACTTCGTCCCGCAGCAATACCTGCCGAAGCGTCTGCTTGGCACCTACTTTTATTCGCCCTCGGAAGAGGGGTATGAGGCGCAGGTCAAATCGCGGCTGGAGATGTGGCGCGAGGCGCAGCGCAAGGCGCTGGGCATCACCAAAGTGGAGAACCTCCCCGCCATGAGCGAGGAACAGATTCAGGAGATGAAGAGGAAAATCAAATAATGCCTTTGCTGCTGCTCATCCGTCACGGCGAAAACGATTACACAAAGTCGCACAAACTCGCGGGCAGACTGCCCGGAGTGCATCTCAACGAACATGGACAGAAGCAGGCTCGGGCGTTGGGCGAAGCGCTGAAGGATGTTCCTATCAAGGCGCTGTACTCGAGTCCGCTGGAGAGGGCGCTGGAGACCGCCGCGCCCATCGCCGAATCTGCCGGGTTAACCATCCAGCAGGAGGCGGGCTTGCTCGAAACCGACATCGGCGACTGGCAGGGAAAATCGCTCAAACGGCTTTACCTGTACAAACACTGGAAGGTGGTGCAGCGCGCGCCTTCGCGGGCAAAGTTCCCCAACGGCGAGACGTTTTACGAATGCCAGAGCCGCGTCGTCCGCACGCTCGACGCCATCCTTGCCAGACACAAGCCGAAGGACATCGTGGCGTGCGTTCTCCACGCAGACCCGATCAAACTGGCGGTGGCGCATTACATCGGCTTGCCGCTCGACCAGTTTCAGCGGCTGGGGTGCGACACCGGCTCGCTCACGGCGCTTGCCGTCGGCGAAATGGGCGCCATGCTGTTGAAACTCAACCAGCGCCCGCCGTTCGATTTTCTGCCGAGGGGCGGAAAAAAGTAAGGCGCATCTGTAAAAAATGTGCAGAACCGGCATCGCGCAGCGGACGTTCTCATACGTCCGCTTCAACTACGGAGACACAGAGTCACTGAGTTTTTAGGACCAGAACTTACGCCTAATCAACGTTCTCTAGCGTTGATTAGAGAGTCTGCGCGTTAGAGAACGCGCTCTACGCAGGGTTTTGCGTAAGTCCTGAAGACCTGATGTTAAGCAGTTTTCCCGTAGCGCGAGATTCATATCGCTTGGAAATGCGAGATGAACCCCTGCGTGGACAATGTCTCGCGCTACGGCGTAAGATGAGCGATTAATTCAGCGGCAGTCCCAATTCCATCAACTTCTCTCTGGTGGGGTAACCATTCTCGTCCCAGCCGCGCCGCTGGTAGAACTCGGGGAGCATCTTGTCCAACTCCACCACCCTGCCTTTGGCGGGACCGTCGGGAAGCGGTTCGTGCAGCATGCGCGGCGGGAGCGTGTCCCACTCGGGACCCGACCCCGCCTTGATGAGGAACATGCGCTCGAGGGTGTACACGCGGTCGGCGGCTTTCAACACTTCTTCGGGGGTGTAGCCCGCGCCGGTGGAGAGGTTCATCATGGCGGCAAGCGTTTCGGGCCAGATGATGCGGTTCTTGTTGAAGACGTAACGGATGGCGACGAACACGCACAACCCCGACGAGTCAATGAGCGCAAACGAATCCTGGAAGTGTTTGACCAGTTCGGGCTTGCCTGCGGTGGCGAGCGGATCTTCCTTCACCGGCACGCCGAAGACTTCCTCGTAGGCAACATCGCCTTCCATGTGCGACGCGCCCTTGTTGGAGGTGGCATACAGCAGCCCCATGCCCTGCGAACCACGCGGGTCGTAACCGGGGAATTCCTGTTTGCGCGTGGTGACGGCAATTTCAGGATGACCGTATTTTTCACACAAGCGGTAACTGCCCATTGCCAAATCCCTGCCGAAGCCTTCGCCGTATGCCATCTTTTTAATCATGGCAATCATGGCATCGTGGTCGCCAAAGCGCAGCGGCATGCCGGTGACATCATCGGAGATATATCCCTTTTCGTACATTTCCATTGCGGCGGCAATCGTCATGCCGGTCGAGATGGTATCCAAGCCGTATTCATTGCACAGGTAATTTGCCTTGACGAGGGCGGCAAGGTTGCTCACGCCGCAACCCGTGCCAAGCGAAGAAATCGTTTCGTACTCGGGACCTTCGCCTTTGCCCTTGTAAGGTCCATCTGGCACCTCGGTCAGGCGTCCGCAGGAAAGCGGACAGCGGTAACAGGGCGTGTGGCGGATGAGGTAATTGTCCTTGAGCGCGTCGCCGTCAATGTTGTGGACATGCTCGAACGTGCCCTGCAAAAAATTGCGCGTGGGCAGGATGCCGAGCGTATTCGTCACCTGCGGCACATACGACGTGCCGTAAATGCGCATGTTGGAGCCTTTCTTCACATCCACGCCCACGTTCTTCGAGGTTGCCACGCTGATTTCGCGCATCCCTTCGGGGTTGAAAAGGGGCGGGTTCTTATTTCCCATCGCCACCACCGCTTTGAGATTCTTGCTCCCCATCACCGCTCCCACACCGGAGCGGGCGGCGGCGCGATGCTTGTCGTTCATGATTGCCGCCATAAGCGCGAGAGTCTCGCCGGCGGGTCCGATACAGGCGACGCGCGCATCGGGATGCGTCTCCGCGAGCAGGATGTCCGTCGTCTCGTGCGTATCCTTCCCCCACACATGCGCGGCAGAACGGACCTCGATCTGGTCTTCGTTGACCCAAACATACACCGGCTCCGACGCCTTCCCCTCGAAGATGAACATATCGAAGCCGGTGCGCTTCATCCAGGTCGGAAAATCGCCGCCGGAGTTGGAATGCGCCAGCGCCCCCGTCAGCGGGGACTTGGTGACCACCATGTAACGGTTGCCGGTCGGCGCAGGGGTGGCGGTGAGCGGACCTGTGGCAAAGATGAGCATATTCTCCGGAGAGAGTGGATCCACCGCAGGGTCCATCTCCTTGTACATGTAGTGGATCGCCCATCCGCGCCCGCCGAGGTAATCGCGGGCAATTTGCGGATCCACGTCTTCGATGGTGACCTTTCGGGTGGTGAGGTTCACGCGCAGGATTTTGAGATGCCAGCCGTACATAGGAACTCCTTTGATGGGATGAAAGACGAAAGAAGAAATCTTTCGCGGTTGAGGAATTTATCCGCCGGCGATGGCGGAAAATGCCGTAACCATATCGCCTTCTTTGAGGGGCGTGTTCAGGTCAACGGTGAGACCGTTCAACACGATGACGCTTTCGTCGTTGAGGGGAATGTCGAAGCGCGAGATGGCGTCATAGACTGTTGCGCCTTGCGGCAGGTCCAATTCCACCACGCCATGTTTGTGGTCGGGCGGAAGCGCCTGGCGGTAATTGGCAATCAATTTGACGCGGATCAACATCGCTCAAATTCTAGCATGAGGCGAATGAGCCTGCAACAGACGGTCAGGCAGCGCGTATGGCTTTCTCATTATCGCTTGCGCCGCTTTGTTTAACAGGATAGACAGGATGAACAGGATGTTTTCGCCCTGCTTTGTGCGCGGCTTATCCTGAAATCCTGTCTATCCTGTTTGTTTTTTTAGTCTGAAACCAGACTTTGAGAAAGCCATGAGGCAGCGCGCAGGCAGAAGCTGTCAGGCGAGAGCGTACGAGACGCTCTCTAGCGTCGGGTAGATGATAACTCTTTCGTGCACACGTCAGGCGGTTCGTCTTCGATCCGGCAGAAGGAAGAGCAGAAAGCCAAAGAACCGCAAGGCGGCGCTCACCCACAACGCCCCGCCCAAGCCGATATAACCCGCCATCCACGTCCCCAGCAGAGGCGCAAGGATCATGGACAGGTATTGCATGGATTGGGCAATGGACACGAACGTTGCGCTGTATTCGGCAGGCACGGTCTTCATCAACTCGTCGAAGAAAACCAGGTCGAGTCCTCCTTGAAAGAACCCCGCCATGCCCGCATACAAGATAATCAACTCGATGCGGGGGGTGAGAGCGCTCAAGGCTGGATAGAACACCATCCCCAGCGTTGTCGCCAGCAAAACGAAGCGCCCGCTGCGGCGAAGAGACATGCGGGGCCAGAAAAAATATCCCCCCAGCATGACCAGCGTCATCGCCATGTTGACCGTGCCGATCTGTCCGTCGGTGGCATGCACCTCGCGCACCAAAAACAGCGGCATGATCGGCGTTCCCAGCGTAATGGCGGAAAAATAGACGAATCGTTTGAGGGAAAAGGAAAGGAAAGCCGGGTTCGCCTTCAACAGGTCAAGGATGCCGCGCAGTCCGCGCTGCGAAGAAGTATCGGTCAGGGCAGGCGGGGGCTGGTCGGGGAGCGTGATTTTTCGTGAAAAATAAAAACTGACGAACCCTCCCAGCGAAAGGATGAGAAACATGACGGCGTAATTGACCGGAAAATCAATCAGGTCAATGACGCGGGTGACGATGAACGTCCCGATGACGCCGGTCAAGCCGAAGATGGTCCAGCGGCGGCTGAGCAGGGCGTACCGTCCTGTCGGTCCTGCCACGCCGTTCATCACCACCGAAAACGCCACCGCAAGCGCCGTCTGCGGGATGGTGGCAAACGCCCAAATCGCCAGCGCGGCGAGGATGACATATTTTTCGGCAAGCAGCAGGGCAAGGATACCGGTCAGCGCATAGCAGAGAATGACCAGCAAACGAGACAGGCTGTACCAGGGGACGATATTCCTGCGCGACTGCAAAAACCGCCCGACCACAATCGCAAGCAGGAGTCCGGTCACGCCGGGCATGGAGGTAAGCAGCCCCACCTGAAAATTGGTCGCTCCCAAACGCGTCAGAAAGACGGGCAGAAACGGAGCGGAGATATTGGAAATGCTCACCCCCACAGCGTCAATCTGTACGTAACGGAAGTTCAGTTTTTGGATACGAAGGTCTTCTTCGCTCAGGGTGGTTACAGAATTCACGAACACGATTATAACGCCCGAAACTGCCGGGCTGCTCGGGTAAAATCGGCGCATGATTGAAATCCGCCCCATTCAACAACACGAAATCGCGCAAGCCAAAAGGGTCATCTTCAGCGTGGCTTTTGAAATTTTCGGCGGCGCAGAGACGCTGGAAGACTCCATTGCCAGATTCTCGGCGCAGGGAAAACTCAGCGAAATGGACGACGTGCAGAAAAACTATGTCGAAAACGGCGGGGCATTTCTCGTAACCGTCCACGATGGGCGCATCATTGGCACGGGGGCAATCCGCCGCCTTGAAGAAGGCGTTTGCGAGTTGAAACGGCTGTGGCTTCTTTCGGAATATCACGGTCAGGGATTGGGCTACCGCATGATGCAGGAACTCTTCCGCATCGCCCGCCAAAAGGGATACAAGTCCATGCGCCTCTTCACCGACCCTGTCCACCAGAAACGCGCTGTGGAATTTTACAAACGGCTTGGGTTTTGCGAAATCCAAGCCCCCGCCAGCGACGACCCGGACGACATCGGCATGGAACTGGCGTTGTAGTCCGCCCGGCAGCGCCGTATGCCGAAAGTTGTGTACATTCGTACCGCGAGATTAATCTCGCGTCGCTCTTAGAGAGTGTTTTGAAATTCATGTTCCAACCACAGATGAACACAGATAAATTCAGTAGATCACGAAAACCCTGCGTAACTTGCGCTCTCT
>DAOUBY010000236.1:0-11257 GCA_034432325.1 Anaerolineales bacterium | reverse complement strand
ACTTCACGAAAGCGCGTATTTGGCGGTCTCTACCGCCAAATTTGCGCTAGAGAGCGCAAGTTACGCAGGGTTTTCGTGATCTACTGAAATTATTCTAGCAATCCAGACATGGGCTTTCGTGCCGCGACATTCATGTCGCACCCCATATTTGGGTAGCGCGCAGAAGAGCGAGATAAACCTCGTGCTACCTGCGTAAGTGAGTTCCTAAAAAACAGAGCCGCTTCACAGCGGCTCTGTCAATTCGCAAAACTTAAGCCAAAGGCTGGGTCTTACGAGAGGGGCACAACGTTGGCGGCTTGCAGCCCTTTGGGACCTTCCTCCACAGAAAACTCCACTTTCTGGTCGGCGACCAACTTGCGGTATCCATCCGTCTGAATGGCGCTGAAGTGCACAAACACATCCTCGCCATCCTCGCGACCGATGAAACCATAGCCCTTCGTGGCGTTGAACCACTTCACGGTTCCGACAATACGTTCTGACATCTTTCAATCTCCTGCTGAGAAAAATTTTGCCCGCACAAGGCGTTTTCGCTCCGCAAGGCGGGCACGATGCACGCAAGATTATCACGCCTCAAAAACACTGTCAAGACCGCCTCCGCGCCTTGTAAAAAACCGCATACCTGGACAATAAATGCACCCACGGCGGAGACAACCTGGTCTTCAAAACCGCCGCCGGGATGACCTTCCGCATCTCATCCGGACCCTCGAACTGCTCCACCAAAAGGACGCTTCTCCCCACCTCGAACGCCGCATGCGCGTCCGACCCGACCGTTCCCGCCACCCCATGCCGCCGGGCAAATGCCTGCGCCTGGCGGTTGAAGCGCGGATTCATGCACCGCGAATTGAACACCTCGATGGCGTCCACCTGCGGCAGAATTTCGAGCAGATCTTCCTCCCGCCATGCGCCGCTCCGCAACCTGTCGAACGGATGCGACACACTGATATATGCCCCCTGTTCCCTCAAACGGCGGATTGTTTCCTGCGGGGAAAGAAACGGCGGCACTTCCTCAGTCACAAACGCGGCGAGAAGTTCGCCCCGCGTCGTCATAATCTCCTCCCCCACAATGACCCGTTCCGGGTCCAGTTTTCGAGCCGCCAGCGCCCCGGCAATCGTATTGTGATCCGTGATCACCACCCGTTCGATGCCCCTGCGGCGGCAGGTTTCAATCAGTTTTTGCGGCGAGGTGAGGGAATCCTTCGACAAAATCGTGTGACAGTGAAATTCGAGGGTAAGCATGGGCTGATTTTACCCTCTCGGTTGTTGGCGAAATGAATACTTTTGTTTTACAATCGAACCGCATGGACAACACTCCACTGACCAAACGACCCTGGTTTTACATTGTTGGATGGCTGGTCGTCCTGCTCATCCTTTACGGCTGGCAAATTCAACGCATGGGGGGATTGAGAGCCCACGTTTTGGAAGTGCTGTTCGACCTGCTACTTGTCTTCCCAGTGCTTCTCATTCTGTGGCTGGCTTTTTTCTCCCAATTTGTCCTCCCCGTTCATACCTTCCGCGACCGCCAAAAAATCTTCGACCGCCTGCTGGCTGATTTATTCGGATCCCACGGACCCGCCCTCTCCGCAGAAAACGGCGAAATCAAGGAGCATTCCGGCGAACGATTGAAAAAGGGACCCGGCGTCATCTGGCTCGATACTGCCAGCGCAGCGGTTACATCCACAGCGACGAAAATCAAACAAGTCCTGGGACCGGGCGTGCATTTTCTGGATAACGGCGAAGGGATTCGCGGCACCGTGGACTTGCACTATCAGGTAGACACCGTAGGACCGAAAGAGGACGAAGACCCTTTTGCAGAGACGCAAGAACTCAGCAAGGATGAACGCAGAAAAAAGGTCAAAGCGCTGACGCGGGACGGCATTGAAGTCGTTCCCATCGTCACGGTTAAATTCCGCGTTGACACAGGATACCCCCACGAAGGCGAACCCGGCTCACGGTTTGGGTTCCGAACCGGCGCTACCAAAAGGGCAAAACGAAACGAGGAACAGGACAAGGAAGCCATCCGCAAAGCGATTCTGGGAGAAGGAATTAACGCGACCAACGAGTTGTCCCTCCGCAAGATGAAATGGAACGAACTGCCGGGCGTGCTTGCCGTGGATGTATGGCGCGAATACGCCGCGAAATTCACGCTGGATGAATTCTTCGAGCTTAAATATGAAATCCCAAAACCGCCGCCTCTGCCCCCTCAGCCGAAAGAAGATGAAATTGACCCGCTCACCATGCCTGTGCTGGTGAGCAAAGATAGCCGCAAAATGGGAGATTTTCTGGCGCAATTGCTCCGCGAGGTCAATAAACTGTTGTCGGGAGCCATCCGCCAGGTGGAAGGAACGCGTCAGATACCGCCTGCACCGCCAGCGTCGCCCAGCCAGGCAGGTCCATTGGCAAAGCGCGAGCCTGAAAAGGGAACCGCCCTGCAGGTGATCAACGCGATGGTCGAGATGCGCCTCAAATACCCGCAGGTGCCGGCGCTGGATGATCAGGGCAAACTTATCCCTGGCAGCAAGACAAGCCCGGAATATCAGATTCTCAAAGACCGCGGTCTTAGCGTTGCTTCTGTGTCGGTTGGAAAAATTCGGTTTGACGAGAAAATCGAAAAAAAGATCATCGAAAAATGGGCGACATCCTGGCTCAAAAACGCAAAAGACGAGGAAGCGCGAATCAAACGCCAACAGGATGTCATCACGACTGCCGCGCATGAAAGAGCCTATCGCCAATACGCAGACCGCTTAAGTACTGACCTCCTGCGCCGCCAGCCGCCCGACGCCAAAGAGGCGCTCAAGAGGCTACTGCTCCGCACGCGAACCATCATCCTGGCCGATGATACCTTGCGCGAAGAGATGAAAGAAGAAGTTGAAAAACTGGGCGACATCCTGCGATGGGTGGAGGAAGAGGAATGAACACCCCCGCCCAAACCGCACTGCAAAAGGAGCGCGAACTCTTTAGAGAACTGTTCAGCCGCCTGCGCGACGCGCTGCTCAACCGCCTGTTCGATCTGAGCCCGCAGCGAGCCGCCCGCCGCAGGGCTTACCTGACGGTCTTGTTCCTCCTCAGCGGGTTTGTCATCAGCCTGTATTATTATCGCCCTGCAGTATGGGCAGAGCAGATCGGAAATATTTTCAACACCCTGCTCAGTGAAACCAGCACAGCCGCGCAATTGCAAGACGCTGTTTCCGGGTTTGTCAATTTCATCTGGGCAGTCGCAACAGACCCAAGAATTTTGCAGTATATCCCCGTATTTCTCGCGCCGTTCTTCATTGCGCTTCATTCCGCCGCCATTTACCTGGCAGATATTTTCGAACTCGAAGATGTCCGCGTGGCGCGGAAGTTCATCGTCAGCGTGGCGCTGGGAGGCAGCGACCTCGTCATCCGAATCAAAGAGGGGGAAGTCGAAGAAGAAAGCAGAAGCTCCCCCGCCTTCCAGATTGGCGGACCCGCCAAAGTGGTGGTAGCCCTGGATTCCGTGGCGTTGTTCGAGCGCGCCGACGGCACGCCCCACGTCATCGGACCGACCGGCAATGAGCCCGGCGGCATGGCATCGCTGGACGGCTTCGAGCGTTTCCGCCAGGCATTCGACCTGCGCGACCATTTCATCGAACTGCGCGGGCAAGACGACAGCTCGAAGCCTGTGGAAAGCCGAAGCCTCGACGGCATCCCTGTGAAAGCCGCCGACGTGCGCTTCATGTTCAGCGTTTTCCGCGGGGGTAGCCCACAGCGAACCGACGAAATCCCCTATCCGTTCGTTGAAGATGCAGTGAAAAACCTTGTGTACAAAGCAACCTCGCGCGTGGCGCCGGAACGAGAGTCATCATCCGTTTTTGACCATCTCTGGCGCGTCACCATGACCACTCTGATACGCAAGCGGCTGGGCGACTTCATGAGCCTCCACAAGTTGACCGAATACCTGGCAAGCATTGGCGCGCCGGAGGTCGAAAAAGCCCGTCAGCGTGAAGAGACCATCTTCCGCGAAATTCAAGAACTCACCCGCGCGGGCGACGAGTTGGAGCCAAAAGAAATCAAACCGCCGCCGCCCTTCTACCCGCGCCACCAAATCAAGGATCTGTTTGAACGTTTTGCGGAAGACTTCACTGCACAAGCAAACGAAAGCGGCGTGGAACTGCACTGGATTGGCGTTGGCACGTGGGAGGTGCCGGCGGAAACTGTTCCCCAAAAACATTTGGAAGCCTGGGTACTCACCCAAGAGAATATAAAAAAGGGCAGCGATGACGCCATGAAAAAAGCAGATAAAGATGCAACGATAAAAAAAATGAAAGAAATCATCGCGAAAGTACCGGTGGGCGCATTCGAGCAAATCACCGCCGCTGCCAAGCCGCCGAAAAAAGCCAAGCCAGAACAAAAGAAGGAAGAAAAACCAGCGCCGGAAAAATCAGAGCCTGAGGAAGAAAATATGGCAGCGGCATCGGTGGAAGAAGAAATAAAAGAAAGGCTGGAAGAGCTCGTTCAGCATATGAACGACGACAAAAAAGAAGAAGGCGAACACAAAGCGCCCACCCACGACCATCAAATCAAAGCGCTTTTGCTCGCATATCGAAATCATATACAGGAAACGATTGAGTTCCTGCGGGCAAAAAATGAGACAGTGCCAGATAACCTTCTGAGCGCCGTCAGAGTCATAGATAATCTCAGCGCACACTGGGTAGGAAATTGAACATGAGCAAGTTCATATCGCCTCAGGAAGTGACACAAGCCCTGCGCGGAGACGCCCCCCTCGTCGCCCTCGAATCGACCGTGATCACACACGGACTTCCACGCCCGCAAAACCTGCAACTGGCGCACGACATGGAGCGCGCCGTCCGCGAGGAGGGCGCAACGCCGGTCACCATTGGCTTCCTCGATGGCGCTCTGCACGTGGGCATGAGCAGCGCGGAACTCGAAAGGCTGGCAAATGAAAAGGAGCCGTACAAAGTCGGTCCGCGGGATTTTGCGGCGGTGATGACCAGGCAAGCCTGCGGCGGGACCACCGTCGCCGGGACGATGCTCGCCTGCAAACAAGCCGGCATCAAGGTCTTTGCCACAGGCGGGATCGGCGGCGTGCACCGCGACGCTCCCTTCGATGTTTCCGCCGATTTGCAGGCGCTGGCGAACACTCCCATGATTGTCGTTTGCGCGGGGGCAAAGGCGATTTTAGACCTGCCTGCCACGCTGGAATACCTCGAAACGATGAGCGTGCCGGTGGTTGGGTTTCAGACCAATTCCTTCCCGGCGTTTTATTCGCGCGAGAGCGGCTTGGACGCGAGCGCAAGAGCCGACAGCGCCGAGGAAATCGTCGAATTTGCCGGAGCGCATTGGGAGGCAGGGTTGCAGAGCGCGGTCCTCGTGGTGAACCCGCTTCCGCAGGCAGAAGCAGTTCCACGGTCCGAGATGGAGCCGGTGATTGAAAAGGCTGTCAGAGAAGCGCACGAAAAGGGCATCCGAGGCAAGGAGGTCACGCCTTTTCTGCTCCAGCGCATCGCGGAGTTGACCGGGGGCAGATCCATGAGAGCCAATCTGGCGCTTTTGCTCAACAACGCCCGCCTGGCGGCGCGGATCGCACGGTCGCTTCACCGTTACGAACGGCGCAGGCTTGCCTGAGTTCCGAGCGGGCATACGGGAGCGCTTTGCGCTCCTATTTTTTTGCTTGACATTTTAGAACAAGTGTTCTAAAATCAACGCACTGTGTCCTTTTCAACAAAGGAGGTTGAAATGACTGCGTATCGAAGAAACGGTTTGGGGGCGGTTTTGGGCGTTTTTGGGGGACGCCGCTTGAAGCGAGGCGCCGCCTGGGGCGGCATGATTCTGATGGCGCTGCTGGCGTTCGAGATTTTCAATTTCAGCACCACGCAGTTTGCCTTGCTCGATGTGCTTGGCGAACTAAAGTTTGCCGGCATGCGCTGGGCAAGTATTCTGGCAATTGCCTTCTGCGGCATTGACTTTGCCGGCATCGCCCGCATCTTCACCCCTGAGCAGGGGCGCGACGAACCTGCCGAAGTCTGGTATTTGTTTGGGGCGTGGCTGCTGGCGGCAGTGATGAACGCCTCGCTGACGTGGTGGGGCGTTTCGGTCGCCATTGTCACGCACACCAGCGCAAGCGGAAGCGCCGTGATCAGCGCCACGACCATGACGAAGGTCGTGCCGGTCTTCGTCGCGGCAATGATTCTGCTCATTCGCGTTCTGCTGATTGGCACATTCTCGATTGCAGGAGACCGCCTGTTCACCACCGACGAACGGCGCGCCTACTCCAACGCTCCCAAACCTGCGGCGCAGCCTGCCTACCGCCCCGCCTCGCAAGCGGTGGTGCGCCCTGCTTCGAGTATCAACCGCCCGGTTCAGGCGCAGTCGAACACTTTCCGCCCGGTCTCCAAGCCGCCCCAGCAAACTTCCTTTGCCCGCCCGGAGCCTACTTATCACAACCTGGCGTATGGGCAGGCAGAGGGCGACCGTTCGTACGATGCTTGAATCCGATTCGCCGCCGTAAAGAGCGGCGCAACAATTTATCCGAACTCTTTTCGAGCTCGGGTTTCCAAATCTGATTTGAGGAACCTGCCACATGCCCCGCGCTCGCCCGTCCACACCAGAATCCCGGCAGACAGCCGCGTCCCCAAATGGAGGCGGCTGTCTGTCTCTCTCGTCCCTGCCGCTGTTTGCAGTGGTGTTGATTGCCTGCCTTCTGACGGCGCTTTCGCTCAATGCGCCTTTTCCCATCGCGGCGGAGGCGTCACAACTCGATGCGCCCGCCTCGACCCGCCTCTCCCCCATCTTCACACGGGAAGTTCAGTACTGGGCAGGAGACATCCTGCGCTGGGCAGACGCTTCTTCCCTCGACCCGAACCTGGTTGCCGTTGTGATGCAGATCGAATCCTGCGGAGACCCCTTTGCGCGCTCCAGCGCCGGCGCGATGGGGTTGTTTCAAGTCATGCCGTTTCACTTTCAAACCGGCGACAATCCCTATCAGCCCGACACCAACGCCCAACGCGGACTCGACTATCTGGCGCGCTCATTGAATGCTTCGCGCGGCAACGTCCGCCTGGCGCTGGCAGGTTACAACGGCGGTATTGGCGTCATCGCCCGCGGCGAGTGGAACTGGTCGGCGCAGACGCTCAGGTACGTTTATTACGGCGCGCCCATCTATGAGGATGCGCGAAGCGGAGCAGTCTCCAGCCCAAAACTGGAGGAATGGTATCGCAGGTATGGCGCGGGGTTATGCAGGCAGGCGAGCCGCAGACTGGGGATTGAATAGCGGCAGATAGATTGCGAAAGTGGTGCCTTGCCCCTCTTTTGAGTCCACCTCGATGCGCCCGTTATGATGTTCGACGATCCATTTTGTGATGGAAAGCCCCAGCCCAAAGCCGGTTGTCTTGCCGCGCGTGCGCGACTTTTCGGCGCGGTAGAAACGCTCGAAGATGTGAGGCAGGTCTTCGGCGGGGATGCCGGGTCCGGTGTCCCGGCAGATGATGCGAGCCTGGTCGCCCACTTTGGAAAGGCTGATGAACACGTCGCCGCCCTGGGGGGTGTATTGAATCGCATTCGCAACGAGATTGATCAGCACCTGCTTCAAACGGTCGCGGTCGCCATTGACCTGTAACTGGTCAATCTCCGTCAGATGCACGCGCACCCTGCCTCCCGCAATGACGTGCATTTCCTGGAACACTTCGGTGACCAGCAAATCCAACTCCACCGGATGAAAATTCAACGGGAGTTTGCCCGATTCCGCCTGCGCCAGCATCAACAGCCCGCCGACCAGCCGCGTCAGGCGTCCCGCTTCCTGATCAATGCTGGCAAGCGACTCATCGTCGAATTGACGCATGCGGCGCATGAGGTCCACGTTGCCCTTGATGACCGTCAACGGCGTGCGCAGTTCATGGCTGACATCTGCCAGAAATCTTTGCTGTGAGGTGAACAGCGTTTCGAGCCGTTCAAGCGTGCGGTTGAAGGTTTGGATCAGGCTTCCAATCTCATCCACTTCGGAACCCTGAAGCGGAATGCGGCGGGAAAGATCGTCGGCGCGGTTGATTTGTTCGGCGGTTTCGACAATGGTTTTGAGCGGTTCGAGGGCGCGCCCCAGGGTGAGCCACAAGGCAAAGCCCACCACCAGCACGCCATACAGCCATACCACGAACAAGACATAAAGGAGATAGCCGCGCGCTGCCTGAATGAAATCCAGCGGAAGCGCCACCTGCATCACCGCCACCTGCCTGCCGCCAAGCCCCAGCGGCACAGACAGGACGCGCAGCAACCTCTCGCCGTGCATCACCTCCCGAAAACGGGAGCGGTCGGTGCGGACGTTGGCAGGGTCGAGCGCGGTTTCCGATTTTCCCAAAGAACCCCAGGAATCCTGCAAGTCATTGCTCAACCCCCAAACCTGCACATTGATGGCTGTGTCCATGTTTTCGGGCGCAGTCTTCAGCCTGACCTCCTTCAGGCTGGTGGCGCTGGACAAAGCGATGAACTCCTCCGCCGCCGCCGCGAGACGGTCATCCACCTGGCTGAGTAAAACGGTGTTTACCACCCAAAAAACCGCCGCGCCGAAAATTAGCAAAATCGCGCCCAAAAGCAGAGAATAGAGAATTGTCAGGCGCGTGGTGAGGGACATGCTGATTTACGATTTACGATTTTAGATTAGGACTTACGCAAAACTTTGCGTAGAGCGCATTCTCCAACGCGCTGGACGGGTAATTGGCGTTAGAGAACGCCGATTAAGCGTAAGTCCTATAGATTTTAGATTTGCGAGCGAAGATTGGCAGTGAGCCGTAGAAAGACGCCTGCCGCCATTACGGGTTTTCGCGCAGGACGTAGCCCACGCCGCGCACGGTATGAATCAGGCGCGGTTCTCCTTCGCTTTCCAGCTTTTGCCGCAGGTAACGGATGTACACTTCGAGCACATTGCTCTCGCCGCCAAAATCGTACCCCCACACGCGGTCGAAAATCACCTCGCGCGTCAGCACCTGCTTGGGATGCCGCAGGAACAATTCGAGCAGTTCATATTCTTTGGCGGTCAACGAGATGACGCGGTCGCCGCGTTGAGCCTGCCGCGAGCCCGTATCCAGCGACAGATCTGCAAACTTCAAAACGGGAATCCGCTCCGGCTGAGTCCGCCGCAGCAGCGCCCGCACGCGCGCCAGCAGTTCATCCAGGTTGAACGGCTTGATCATGTAATCGTCTGCGCCGGCGTCGAGTCCCTGAATGCGGTCCTGAACGGTATCCTTGGCGGTCAGCATCAGGATCGGGATCGAACCTCCCGTGCGCAGGCGGTGGCACACCTCCAAACCGTCCATGCCGGGCAGCATCCAATCCAGAATCACAAGGTCGGGCGTATGGTCGCGCGCCAGAATCAAACCCATGCGCCCGTCGGTGGCAGTATCCACGGTATAACCCTCGTATGTTAGACCGCGTTGAAGCAGTTTCAAAATCTGCTGGTCGTCTTCGATGATCAGGATACGCTCGTTCATAGTGATTGCTCCTAGCCGAAATATACCACAACTTATTTTATCGGATAAAAAGCGCCGTCTTGACATCTTTCCCCCTCTGCATATAATCAACCCCAACGCGCAGAGACAAGTAGTTGAGCAACTGCATCAGAAAGCCGCCGGGCGATGCGAGGCGGCCAGCCAGACGACGAAATCCCCTCTGCCACACTCCCTCGCAGGGTGTACCGCAAAATTCACTTTGCATCAGGCGCAAGATACATCTTGCGGTACGCGTAAGAGGGACGGGTTCGCCCGATAACGCGACTCCGAGGCTGACCCCCACCCAGCCTCCCCCAAATTCTGCGAAATTGGGGGAGGTGCCCACAGGGCGGAGGGGGTTGGCAAAAGCAGGTGGCACCACGAGACACGCCCCCCGAAGGTGCCGGATGAACTTCCGGCGCTCGTCCTGCAAGGACCGGGGGCGTATTCTATTTCCCCGCCTCCTTTCCCCTGCCGGGAGAGGAGGACACGCACACGGAGGCGCAACATGTTAGACATCAATCTCATCCGCGAAAACCCAGACCTGATTCGCGCATCCCTCAAAAACCGCCAAATGGACGTCTCGCCGGTGGACGACATCCTGAAACTGGATGAAAAGCGCCGCGCCCTGCTTACCGAAGTGGAGCAGTTGAAGGCGGAGCGCAACGCCGTCTCGAAAGAGATTGGCAGGATGAAAGACGCCGCCGAACGCGAAAAGAAGATTGCCGCCATGCGCGAGGTGGGAGATAAAATCGCCGCGCTCGACCGGGAGGTGGCGGAGGTCGAGGCGGAGTTGACCGCCCTGACCAGCGCCCTGCCCAACGTCCCGGATGAACGGACGCCCATCGGCGCATCCGAAGACGACAATGTCGTCCTCAAAACCGTCGGCGAACTCCCCAAATTCGATTTCGAGCCCAAAGCCCACTGGGACCTGGGACCCGCGCTCGGCATCATAGACTTCGAGCGCGGCACGAAGATCACCGGTTCGCGTTTTTACGTCCTGAGCGGCGCGGGCGCCCGCCTTCAGCGCGCCCTGATTGCCTTCATGCTCGACCTGCACATCCGCCAAGGATACACCGAGCAATACCTGCCGTTCATGGTGAAGCGCGAAACGGTCTTTGGCGCCGGTCAACTGCCCAAGTTTGCCGACAACCTCTACAAAGACCATGAAGAAGAGTTGTATTTCGTCCCAACCGCCGAAGTGCCGCTGACCGGCTTGCACATGGACGAAATCCTCGATGAGGCAAAACTGCCCCTGCTCTACACGGGATACACCCCCTGCTTCCGCCGTGAAAAGATGAGCGCCGGGCGCGATGTGCGCGGCATCAAACGCGGACATCAGTTCGACAAAGTGGAAATGTACATGTACGCCAAGCCCGAAGAATCGGACGCCCTGCTGGAAAAAATGCGCGAGCACGCCGAAGCGACCTGCGCCGCGCTGGGGCTGACCTACCGGGTGAAACAACTTTGCACCGGCGACCTGGGCTTTGGCTCAGCCATCACCTACGATATCGAAGTGTGGGCGGCGGGCTGTCAGGAATGGCTGGAAGTGTCCTCGGTTTCGAATGTGCGCGACTTTCAGGCGCGCCGTGCGAATATAAAGTACCGCCCTGCCGACGGCGGCAAGGCGCGCTTCGTCCACACGCTCAACGGTTCGGGGCTGGGACTGCCGCGCACGCTGATTGCCGTGATGGAAAACAACCAGCAGGCAGACGGCTCCATCGTCGTGCCGCAGGTTCTTCGCCCGTGGATGGGCGGCGTGGACGTCATCGCTCCTCAGTAGCCACAGACTTCGGAAGTCT
>DAOUBY010000235.1:0-6351 GCA_034432325.1 Anaerolineales bacterium | reverse complement strand
TAAATTCAGTAGATCACGAAAACCCTGCGTAGCTTGCGCTCTCTAGCGCAAATTCGGCGGTAGAGACCGCCAAATACGCGCTTTCGTGAAGCCAAATACGCGCTTTCGTGAAGTACCGAAATTTTCTTCGGGCAATTCGTGAACATTCGATGCAAAACAGGACTGAGTATTGCAGATAACGTTTGTTCATTTGAAAAGAGTGTAGCAGGGAGGACGCGCAAAGTCAATCGGCGGTAAAACGGATGCCGCGCCAGGGGTCTCGGTTATAATTGCCGCCATGAGCCTGATCATTGCCATAGACATCGGCGGCACACACATTCGCACCGCCGCTTACGCCCCCGAAAGCATCACCCCCCTCGCACATCACAAGACCCGCTCGCTTGCCCAAACCCCCGGCGTATTCGACCGTCTTGTCGAAGCCGTTGAAGCCGTCTGGCAGGAGGGCAAAGTTTCAGCCATTGGGATTGCTTCGCCGGGTCCGCTCGACCCTCACAGCGGAACCATCCTCGATACGCCCAACATCCCCGAATGGGCAAACTTCCCGCTCGCGCCCAAACTGTCGGCACGGTTTGGCGTGCCGGTGTACCTCGATAACGACGCCAATCTGGCGGGGCTTGCCGAATGGCAATATGGCGCCGGCAAGGGGCACAGCGACATGGTCTATCTCACCATCAGCACGGGCGTGGGCGGCGGCGTAATCAGCAACAACCGTCTGCTGCAAGGGTATCGCGGCATGGGCGCGGAACTCGGTCACATGATAATTGACCCGAACGGTCCGTTGTGCGGATGCGGGCAGCGCGGACACGTCGAGTCGTTTTCTTCGGGACCTGCCATCGCGCGCTACGTCCGCGAGCGGATCGAAGCCGGCGACAAAACGACGCTTCCCTCCGACCCGGCTCTGACTCCTGCCCAAATTGCCGACGCGGCGCGAAAAGGGGATCCGCTTGCGATCTCCGCCTACAGGCGCGCGGGTGAATATCTGGGCATTGCCGTTGCCAATTATCTTGCCATCTTCGACCCGTCCATTCTGATTTTCGGCGGAGGGGTTTCGCAGGCGGGCGAGTTGCTGTTCCAACCTTTCGAGGAAAGCCTGCGGCGGCATGTCTTCCACCCGCATTATTTGGATGACCTGACGATCACGCGCGCCGCGCTGGGCGATGACGCCGGTCTGCTGGGGGCGTTGGCGCTGGCAAGGCTTTCGTTGAACGGACCGAAAAAGATGTGACTGCATACGCGCGTCAACGGCGTTCTCCAACGCCGCGAAATGTTTTAGAGAGTGTTTTGAAATTCATGTTCCAACCACAGATGAACATGGATAAATTGGATTTATACGGACCTTTCATTGCGTTTTTTCATCAGAACAGGACTTGCGCAACACCCTGCGTAGAGCGCGTTCTCTAACGCGCAGACTGGATCATCAACGTTGGAGAACGTTGATTACGCGTAAGCCCTGAGAATCAGTGTTCATCCGCGTTCATCTGCGGTAAACCACACTTTATAAAACACTCTCTCAGAGAACGCATATACAAAATACTTTCCAAGAACAGGTAACGATGGGTAAGCCAGGTTTGTTTACGCCTCCCTTGTGGGCGGCGACCAAATGGTGGACAGCCGACCGGGCGGGGTAAAAGGCTGGTTTCGTAGAATCAGGCTGCGGCGGAGAAAGCCGCGCTTTGTCCGCTTTGGACGAAGCGAAACGTTTTCACAATCTGCATTTCACGAAAGCGCATATTGGGCGGTCTCCACCGCCAAAGCCGCATGCTCTGCAAAGAGCGCAAGATGCTCAAGGTTTTCGTGAATTCTTACAACCCCATCAATATCAGGAGTCTGCTGTCCTTTTTGCGGCGGCAGGCATATTGGCAAGGAGTTTCTTATGAAAAAATTAAACGTACCGGGTCCCAAAGCCCGGGCATTGATCGAACGCGACAGGAAGGTGATTTCTTCGTCTTATCCGCGCGGGTATCCCTTTGTGATGGATCACGGCAAAGGGGTGGAAGTGTGGGATGTGGACGGCAACCGCTTCCTCGACATGATGGGCGGCATTGCCGTCGTTTCCACCGGGCACGCAAACCCAAGAGTGGTGAAGGCGGTTCAGGAAGCCGCTGAAAAGTTCCTCCACATCTCATCCGATTTTTATCACGAGAATTGGATTCGCCTGAGCGAAAAACTGGACGAGATTGCGCCCTTCGAGGAAAACGCGCGGACGTTTTTGACCAACTCCGGCACCGAGTCGGTGGAAACCGCCATCAAACTGGCAAAATACAAGACCAAGCGTCACAATTTCATTGGCTTTTTCGGCGCGTTTCACGGGCGCACGATGGGTTCGGTGGCGTTCACTGCCAGCAAACCGCACTATCATCGCGGGTTCTACCCGCTGATGCCCGGCGTGACGCATGTGCCCTTCCCCGATCCATACCGCCCCATTCTGCATCGCAAAATGGGTGAAGATTACGGCGAAACGGTCGTCCGCTTTATCGAAGAAGAAGTGTTCGCGCACAACGTCCCCGGCGATGAGGTGGCAGGCGTGCTGGTGGAGCCTATTCAGGGCGAGGGCGGCTACATCGTTCCGCCGGATGGATTTTTCCCCGCTTTGAGAAAATTGTGCGACAAGTACGGGATTTTGTTGATTGCCGACGAAGTTCAAAGCGGCATGGGGCGCACCGGCAAATGGTGGGCAATCGAACATTGGGGCGTGGAGCCGGATATTGTCACTTCGGCGAAGGGCATCGCTTCGGGACTTCCGCTCGGAGCCTGCATCGCCCGCGAATCGGTCATGGACTGGCCCAAGGGCGTGCACGGCAACACCTTCGGCGGCAATCCCATCTCCTGCGCGGCTTCGCTGGCAACCATCGAACTGCTGGAGGAGCAATACCTGGCAAACGCCGCCGAGGTCGGTCAATATGCCCTCGATGCCCTGCATGAGATTCAGGTACGTCACACCTCTGTCGGCGATGTGCGCGGCAAAGGTTTGATGATTGGCATCGAGTTCGTGAAAGACAAGGGAACCAAGGAACCGAACGAAGAATTGCGCAACATGATCGAAACCATGGCGTTCGAGCATGGTTTGCTGCTGCTGGGATGCGGCAAATCCGTCATCCGTCTGGCGCCGCCGCTCTCCATCACAAAAGGCGAAATGGACGAAGCGCTGGAAATCTTCGAGAATGTGATTGGAATGGCAGAAAAAGCGCAGGGGATGAGGTAACTCCCTCCGCAAAAAGCCGACGCCGTACTTGTTCCATCCGCCGATAAAAATGCCAGCCCCATCCCTAAATCAGGGGATGGGGCTGGCTCAATATTTACCCCAAATTCTTCTTCATCGAAAACTTCATCGCGGCTTTATAGACCTTGCTGAGTTTTTCGCTCAGTGCTTTGGCTTCGGGGTTGCCCTGTTCCGCCGCCTGATCCACCTGAGCGACCAACCCAATCAGCGTTTCCATAAGTTGATCGGTGACAAGGTCTTTATTGGCGTCGAGCAGGTTCTCCAGCGCGGCGTCATCAGGAGCGTCGAGCAGGTGTTCGATGAATTCCACCTCCGGCGGCGTGGACGCCTGACGCAGAGTCTCGATCATCTTTTGCAGTTTGCCCATGCGCACATAATCATTCCGCTCCGATGCCTGCCTGAGCATCTGCGAAGCGATATCCACCACATCCTGCGTGATGTTGGGCAAATTGTCCTGCACCGCTTTGACGACATCATCCTGCGCAAGGATGTTTTCCACCAGTTCCTGCGCCTGCTTGTAGCGCGCCTCCAACTGCTTGTCCGCTTCGCTGACCAGTTCCAGCAGTTTTGCGCGCAGGGCTTCCAGCCTTGCCCTTTCCTCGCCGGCAGCCTTCTCGATTCGCTCGGTGAACAACTGGAAGAATTGATAATCCATGCCGCCGCGAATCAAACTGACGTAAGCCCGCAAGCGCGCATCGCTGGGCGAAGCAAGGACGAGGTCCAGCAATTTTTCGCGCGTGAGGCTCTTTCCCGCCTCCTGCAGCGCCCTGCTTGCCGCCTCCAGTTCCCCAACCGATTCCTTCAATTGACGACCGAATTCGGTTTCATCGAGCAATTGCTCCTGCACGGCAAGGAGCGCCTCGGCGATCTGTTTTTGCCCGCCTGCCGCCGCGCTCTGCGCGAGACGGCTGAACAGGGCAAAGAACTGCTCATCGAACAGGCTGGCGTTCTGTTTGATGAGCTCACTGCGCACATCCTTCGAACTTGCCTGAAGCAGTCTTTCCACCAACTGCACGCGATCCTGCTGCTCCTTGAGCATCTCCGGGGTGATGCCGTCTTTTTCCAGAATCAGTTTAATCATCGAGTCATACGACAAATTGGCAACCGGCTTGAGCAAATAACCCTTGCGCTTTTCGGGGGGCAGGCTGTCGGTCACTTTTTTGATGAGCGGTCCGAGAGTCTTTTCCTGCTCATGGAGCGGCACGTTCAATTCAGGCGGGAAGAACGTCAGGAGCAGTTCCTTTTCATTGTCGTGATACACGATTGGGGTGGCAATCCGCCCCTGAAACCCGCAATGCGGACAGCGCGCCATGTTCGAGACGCCCCCCAGCAATCTCTGCTTGGCTTGCGGGTCCTGCGTCACATCGAAAAGCTGCTCGATGTTTGCCGAAATCATTTGACGGCAGTTTGGACATGCAATTTGAGTCTGAGCCATGTGTAATTTCCAATCCGAAGTTTTTTTGATGAATTTCCGCTTCCTTACTTAACGGATGTTTGATTCTGTTTCGACGAATTTTACCACCCCGACAACGCGCCCCCCTTACGGGCGGCAGCCGGTCAACGCGGCAGGGAGAAACAGATCCTCGCGCCGGAATCAGGCTTCGGGTCCGCCCAGATGCGCCCGCCGTGCGCTTCGACAATGGCGCGCGCCAGATACAGTCCCAGCCCGGCGCCTTTGGTATTCTTGACGGCTTTGGTCGAGCGATAGAAGCGGTCGAAGATGTGCGGCAGGTCTTTGGCTTCGATGCCGGGTCCCTGATCCGAAACGCAAATGATGATCTGTTCGGGGCGCACCTGCCCGCTGATGCGGATTTCGCCAGAGGGGGCATACTTGATGGCGTTGGAGACGAGGTTGGAGATGACCTGTTCGATGCGCGGCTCATCGGCGAGGACAACCGGGAAGTTTCCCGGAAAGTCGGTGATGATGGTGTGCCTGCTGGTTTGCGTGGAGAATTTTTGCGCCACGCGGCTGGCAAGGGCAGGAAGCGAAACATCCGCCCGGTTGAGGCTCAAGCCGCCCGCCTGAAGGCGCGAGGCGTCGAGCAGGTCGTCAATCATTTTGCTGAGGCGGTCTGCCTCCTCTTCGATAACGGCGAGCGATTCGTTGATGGTGGCTTTGTCCCATTTGGCGTCATCGCGCCGCAGGGTGGAGGCGTAACCTTTGATGAGCGCCACCGGGGTGCGCAGTTCGTGGCTGACGATGGAGATGAACGTGGATTTGATTTCGTCGGCGGTGCGGAAATGGGTGATGTCGCGCACGCTGACGAAGATGTTGCGCAATATTCCGTCGGAGGACATGAGCGGGGCATAGGTGATGCCGACGGGCAGAGGAGAGGGAAACTCGCGGGCGAGGTCGCCTTCGACATAGAGGGTGGCGTTGGGAGTGAGGGGCCAGCCGTTGGCGATGGCTTCTTTGAGGGTGGAACCCTGAGGCTCATTCGCCCATTTGATCACTTCGTCGTGCGGCAGCCCGGCAAGTTCATCATGCGTTTTTCCATACATCCGTTCAAAGGCGTCATTGACGCGCTCGATGGTCAGGTCGGCGTGGAGGATGAGGATGCCGTCTGCGGCGGAGTCGAGCAGGGCATCCAGCCTTTGCTTTTCGAAAGAGACCTGTCCGTACAGGCGGGCGTTGAAAACGGCGATTGCCGCCTGGTCGGCGAAGGATTGGAGCAGGATGCGGTCGTTTTGAGTGAAGAGGTCGGGATAGTTGCGAAAGATGAAGATGACGCCGATGACCTGTCCATGGGCGGCGAGAGGCAGGGCGGTGCCGTTGAGGAGCCCCATACTGGCGGTGTAGGTCAGTTCCTTGAGCATGCGGTTGAGTTCGCGCACATCCAGTTCGCGGACGTTTTCTTCCGCCAGCAGAGGGGAGAGGTAACTCAAAAAGGCGGGGGCAATTCCCTGGGCGGCGGCGACCCGCCAGCCGTCCTGGTCTTTGAGCGCGATGAGGCCCGCCTGTCCAGCCAGCATTTCAATGGAAATTTTGAGGATGCGCGCCAGCAGTTTTTCCAGGTCCAGTTCCTGGGTGAGGGCGCGGGAAATTTCGAGCAGGTAGTCGCGTTGACGGACGCGGAAATCGGGAAGCATGGCGTGATTGTATCACTGGCAGATATGTGAAGTGTAAGAAA
>DAOUBY010000234.1:0-5094 GCA_034432325.1 Anaerolineales bacterium | reverse complement strand
ACTTCACGAAAGCGCGTATTTGGCGGTCTCTACCGCCGAATTTGCGCTAGAGAGCGCAAGTTACGCAGGGTTTTCGTGATCTACTGAAATTAACAAATTAATCGAGCAATCGCGTACCGCGAGGTTCTCGCCCTGCCTGCGCCAGTGCCGCAGGCACAGATGAGCCTGTCGAAGGGTATCTCGCGCTTCTACGCGCCACCCAAATATGGAGTGCGACATGAACGTCGCGGTACGAAAGCCCACATCTGAATTGCCAGAATAATTTGGAAAAGCGCAAAATCCGTGTTTGTCCGTGTAATTTGTGTATATAAGAAACAGTCTCTTACGGGACGCGGAAACTCACTTCGAGATACACGTCGGTGCGGAGGCTGGTTTCGATGCGCAGGATGTTATCGTGAATGTTTGCGGGGAGGCTGGCGTTTTCCAATTCCGCGCCGGGCGGGAGTTGCAGTTGAACGGTCAGCGGGTGGGCAAGCGTGCCGGGCTGTTTTTGCACCTTCAGCGAATAGGTGAAACGCCCCGGCTCTGGTTGGGAAACAACCGAGGCAGGCAGGGCAAATTCGAAAGAGGTTTCGAGTGACTGCCCGCCGGGGACAACGAGCAGAGCGCCGTAGCCCTGTATCCCGTCCAGAGATTCGTCCAAAAGGTCCACGCGCGCCGGCACGGTTCTTTCGAGCAAAATCCATTCGGCTGGAATTTCGTGGGGGGCGGCATCGAGCAATTGGACGCCTGCCTGTTTGTACACGCGCAGGTAAGACCAGTAGCAATGCTGCATGGGATACCACTCTATCCCTCCTGCAGGCTGATAACCCCAGTGAATGCAGGGGACAGCGGCATCGGCGTCGTTATGGTGGGTGAGCATGAGGGCGCTTTTGGGCGCGGAGATGTCGGTTAAATCCACCTGATATTCCAGGCTGACCGTCACCAGGGCGTTGGTTTTGTTGAAGCCGATGTTGGTGTCTGTGGTCAGGAGGAAGTCGCCGCCGGGGGCGCGGAGGGCATTGTCCCAGCCGCGTTCGGCAAGCAGGGACATGGCGGCAGGGTCGTGGAAGTAGAGCAGCAGATGACGCTCGTCGAGCGCCCGGCTCAGTGCGGCGGCAAGCCCGCGAAGATCCTGGCTTTCGCCGCTCATTAGTTTCTGCAAAAGCGCGCCGGCGATGGGTTCAATGAAATGTTTGCGGTCCCATCCGGCGGGGACAGGTTCCCCCGCCGGAGGCGCTTTGGCAGAGCGCATGTATTCGATGACGTTGGCGTTGGTGAGCGGGTAGGGCGCTCCATCCACGTTCAGCGGTCCCAGCGCGCTCAATAAGATGACGAGAAATTGCTGGTCGAAGGCAATGACGCCGTCGAGAGGCTGCGGGTATTTGTAGGAATACAGGTATTCAGCCCAGCGCGCGCTGGTTGGAAAGTCGGCATACCAGTTCGAGTCGCGCAGGATGAGGACGCTGGCGTTCATGTATTCCTGCAGTTGCCAGGGAGCGGCAGGATAGGGCTTCGTCCAGTCTTCGAAGTTGTCGTCCACGCCTTCGAATTCGAGGCTGACGATTTCTCCATTTTGAATCACCAGCCTGCCGACAGTGGTGATGAAGCCGCCGGTGGGGCGGAGTTCGTCTTCGTTTTGCACGAGCAGGAGGTAGGTTTTGGGTCGGCTTTCTTCTGCGCCGAGGATGCCCGGCAGGGTCATCGCCGCGGATAAGCCGTGATCCATCCAGGCAAGGAGGGGGTCGAGTTCGTCGAGGAATCCCTGCAGGCGGGGGGATAATGCCCCGGCGGTGATTTGACGGCGGGTTTGGAGGGCAAGGTCGAATTCGGCACGGGCAGTTTCGAGGAGAGGCTGAACTTCGACGAGACGACGGGTCAGGCTGGCGGGGGTGAGGGAAGCGGCAGAGGCGTTGTCTGCGCTCAGGAGGGGCGAACCAGCCTCCAGCGTGAGCAGGGAGGCGTTCGTCAGGCGGTTTGCCAGTTGGAGGAGGCGGGGGGCGTTTTCCAGGTCGCCGCCATAGACGGGTATCCATCCCAGTTTGGGCATGATCCAGAGAAAGGGTTCGGCTTCCTGGGTGAAGTCGTTCAGTTTGGTTTGGACATCCCGCAGGGAGGGAGCGGCGTTGGGGAGGGTGGCGGGGTTTTGAAGCGTTGCGCGCAAGGCGGTGAGGCTGCGGTAAAGAGCCGCGCCTTTTTGGTAGGTGCGCCAGCCTTTGATTGCGGCTCCCGTCAGAAGTGCGAGGAGGCAGAGCGCCAGCAGCCAGCGCCAGGCAGTGCGGTGGTTCGATGTGGGGAGGGTCATGGCTGGCTGTGTTCGGTGTGTGCGCCGCCCTGCAGGTCAAGGGCGAGGCGGCAGATGTTGAGAAAACCTTTTTGAATGATGCCGCGGAGCGTTTCGCTGATTTTCAGCACGGAGTCAGGCGCATCCGTCCAGTCGGGGATGTCGTAGGCGCGTCCTTCGGCGACCTGAGAGAGGAGGTGAACGCGCCGGCGCAGGGCTGGGAATTCGCTGTGGAGCGCTTCCTGCTGCCCGGCTTCCATGACGAGGATGAGGTGCTGCGCCTCGAGAAGTTTCCTGCTCACAGGTTTGGAGCGATGTTCCGTCAGGTCGAGGTCATAGCGGCGGGCGAGGAGGGCAACTTCGGGTAGGACGGGCAAGCCGCGGGCTGTCCAGGTGCCGGCGCTGTCCACGATCCAGGGGGCGGATGCGGCGGTGTTTCTCAGTTCGTTTTGGAAGAAAGCGGACGCCAGCGGGGAGCGAAATCGGTTGGCAGTGCAAACAAATAAGACGGATGGCATGAGGAAGCCTCGAAGGCGCGAAAGCGGGTTGCGCCTTCGGTGAAGTTGGGTTGATTTGCCGCTTCAGTCGCTGGACGGGTCGGTTGGCGCGGCTTCGTCCAATTCGACTCCTGCGCTGGTAAAGTATCCCTTGCTGTCGTTGTAGGGCGAGAAGTATTTGTAGCCGCCGTAGTAATAGGGGCGGTTGCGGGGGATGCGGTTCAACACAACGCCCACCACTCTGGCGCCTGCGCGGCGGAAGAGTTCCATGGAGGAGCGCGCGGCTTCGGCGCTGGTTTTGCCGGGTTTGACCACAAGCAGGACGGCGTCCACTTTTGCCGCCAGCACTTGGGCATCTGCCACGAGGGAGGGGGGCGTGTCAATGATGACCATTTCTGCAATGGAGCGCAGTTCTTCGAGGATCCAGGTCATGCGGTCGGAACCCAGCAGCTCGGCAGGATTGGGCGGGATGGGACCGGTGGTGATGACGGTCAGTTTGGGCATGTCCACGCGGCTGCGGAAGACCCTGGTCATATCGGATTGGTCGCGGAAGAGGCTGCTCAAGCCGTCGAGGTTGGGCAGTCCCATGTAGCGGTGAACGTTGGGGTGACGCAAGTCGGCATCCACCAGGGCAACATTGCGTTTTGCCTGGCTGAAGATTGCCGCCAGGTTGACCGCCACGGTTGTTTTGCCTTCGTACGGTTCGGGGCTGGTGACAATCAGCGTATGAATCGGTTTTTGGACGGCGGCATATTCGAGGTTGGTGCGAAGCGAGCGGAAGGCTTCGGAGACGGGGGAACGCGGCTGACGCGCCACATAGACTTCATCCCCTTTGCCTTTGTATTGCATTTCCGCTATGAAGCCCAGCACAGGGACGCCCAGCAGGCGCTCCACTTCATCGGGGGTTTTCAGGGTGTCGTCCAGATATTCGACGAGGAAGACGACGCCAACCGCCAGCATCAAGCCGATGACGGCGGCAAGCACGGTGTTCATGAGGGTGCGCGGGCGGATGGGGAGTTCCGGCGCGGCGGCGGGTTCGATTTGAACGATGTTGGGGGTGTTCTGCAGGCGGGCAAGCCGTACCGTTTCGAGGCTGTTCAACAAATTGAGGTAAATCTGGCGATACAACTCAAGCGTGGATTGCAGCTGCAGAAGTTGCGGGTCATTGCTGCCCTGATTGATGGGTTTTCCGAACACCACCAGGTTGGAGTAGATTTCCTGATAGACGTTGAGCAGTGGTTTGATCTGGTCAATGCGGGCTTGCTTTTCGGCAATGAGCACCTTGTTCTGGGTGACGTAGGTGGGCAGGGCGGCGATTTCCTGCTCCAGCCTTAATACCTCCTCCTGCAGGGGTTTGATTTGCGCCTCCAGTTGGGCAATTTGATCCTGCAGGTTCTGGCTGGAGATTTGGTTGATGACGGTCTGCAAGCCGGAGATTTGAGTCTCCATCTGCCGAATCTGTTCGCGCAGGCTCTCCTCGGCGGAGTTGAAACGCCCCGCCTGGAAGGCGTCGTTTTGTTCGATGAGTTTGACGACCAGCGTGTTCGCAATCTGGGCGGCGCGGGCGGGGTCTTCGTCCTCCACCGTCAGTTGGATGACCTGCGTATCGCGGATTTGCTGGGCGGTGATTTGCTCGCGCTCGATCGGGTAGCCCAGTTCCGCTGCAGCCGCATCGAGCACCGGCTGGGTGGTGACCAGTTGGACGTACGTTTGAGTGAGTTGCTGACCGCTCAGATAGGTGTAATCGGAGACGCTCTCCTGCGGCGGACGCATGACCATGATGCGCGTGGACGCCTGATAGATTGGCGTCTGGTATCTGCTGAAAAAATATCCTCCCGTTCCTCCCAGGAGCAGACCCAAAATCAGAAGCCATGCCCAGTGTTTGACGATGCGAAAATATTCCTTCAATTCCATCCAAAACTCCTAAAGTGCGGGAACCGGCACGCCCTGCCGCCAGTGAACGCCGCATTGGAAATACTGCTTCCTGCATACATAAATCAGGGCTTACGCGTAATCAACGTTCTCGAACGTTGATTATTATTACAGCGCAAGGTAGGCAGACGTTAGAGAACGGCTGCCTACGCTCTCTAGCGTCGGACTTTGCGCTGTAATGTTATCCAGTCTGCTCGTTAGAGAACGCGCTCTACGCTCTGTAATTGTACATGCTATCTTCATCTGCACACAAGAAACGTCACTACTCAGAGTATGGCTTTCTCAAGTTGCCTTTATGACCGCCTGCTCTGTTTTTTTTTTTTGCATCGAATTACGCGAATTACACAAAAATTGGGTTCATTCGCGTCCATTCGATGCCGCTTTTGCTGACTTTGAGAAAAC
>DAOUBY010000233.1:0-7176 GCA_034432325.1 Anaerolineales bacterium | reverse complement strand
ACTTCACGAAAGCGCGTATTTGGCGGTCTCTACCGCCGAATTTGCGCTAGAGAGCGCAAGTTACGCAGGGTTTTCGTGATCTACTGATTCTGAAGAAAAACGAGATGAAATTACTTTGTAAATCCAATTTATCTGTGTTCATCTATGGTTGGAACATGAATTTCGAAACGCTCTCTAAGAGACGCCCTCTAGCGCCGGACTTTGCGCTGTAATACTAAACCCCATCCTTCAACATCTCCTTCGCCGCCAGCATGCCTGCCGCGCCCATCACGCCGCCGCCCGGGTGCGCGCCGCTCGCGCCGAAGTAATAGCCTTTGAGCGGCGTGCGAAAGTCCGCCCATTGCGGCACAGGGCGCAGAAAGAAGATTTGGTGCAGCAACAGTTCGCCGTGAAAGATGTTGCCGCCTGTGATGCCCGCGATGGCTTCGATGTCCTTCGGCGAAATGACCTGCATCCCCACGATGCACTCACGAATATCCGGCGCATACTGCTCGATGGTGGAAATCACCGCTTCGCCGAGTTGCTTTCGCTTTTCATCGTCCCAGCCGCCCTCCACATCGTACGGCGCATATTGCACGAAACACGAAAGCACATGCTGACCGGGCGGCGCCATATCGGGGTCAATCATCGAGGGGAAAATCATATCAAGGTACGGCCGGCGCGAAATCTGCCCATACTTGGCGTCATCGTAGGCGCGCTCGATGTAATCAATGCTCGGGCTGATCGAAACCGCGCCGCGATACAAAGCGGGTTCGTCGGGTAATGCAGTGAAGCGCGGCAGACGGCTCAACGCAATGTTGACCTTGCCCGATGAGCCGCGCACGCGGAAGTTTTGAATGGAAGTCACGAACTCATCGGGAAAATATTTTGGCTCGACAAATTGGAGGAACGTACGCTTCGGGTCTGCGGCGGACATCACGACTTTGGAATCGATCTCATCGCCGTTCTCCAGCACGACCCCCACCACACGCGCTTGCCCTGAGCCTGCCGAAGGGTCGCCCTTGACCTTGACCTGCTTCACCGGACTATTGACTCGAATCTCAACCCCAAGCGACCGCGCCGCGTTCGCAATCGCGCCGCTCACTCCGCCCGATCCGCCTTTGGCGAATCCCCAGGCGCGGAACGCGCCGTCAATTTCGCCCATGTAATGATGGAGCAGGACATACGCCGTGCCAGGAGAACGCGGACCGAGGAACGTGCCGATGATTCCGCTGGCGGCTTTGGTGCCTTTGAGCGCGTCGGTCTCGAACCACTCTTCGAGCATATCCGCCGAGGATTGCGTGACCAGTTTGGCGATCCTGTACAGTTCCTTTTCCGAGAGAGAGGCGGCGTATTGACCCAGTTTGAGCAGGTTGAACAAATCACGCGGATGAAGCGACGAAGGGTCGGGCGGAATCAAGTTGATGATGGGCTTGATCGCCTTCGCCGCCCGCGCCATGACGCGGGAATACTCGTCGTATGCCTCCGCATCGAGCGGCGAGTGACGGTAGATTTCGCGGCGCGTCAGGTCGTGGTCATCCCATGCGGCGAGATAGCCGCCGTTGTCCATTGGGGTAAAAGTCGAGGGCAGGGGGAGAATTTTCAATCCATGTTTGGGAAGTTCCAAATCGCGGATGATCTCCGGGCGCAGCAGGCTGACCACATACGAGAACTCGGTGAACTTGTAGCCGGGGAAAATCTCCTCCGTCACCGCCGCCCCGCCGACGATGTGCCTGCGTTCCAGCACGACCACCTTTTTCCCTGCCCGCGCCAGATATGCCGCAGCGACCAGACCGTTATGCCCGCCGCCGATGATGATGGCATCGTATTGGTTGGATGTCATTAACTCAAAAACTCCTCAAAATTTTCGCGGTTCACGGTTCTCAATTCCGAGTTGGGGTAAGTTTCCATAAACTCATTCCGCACGGCGCGGCGGATCTCGCCAGCCTGCCATTTGAATTCGTACCCATATAACCTGCCTCCGTATTCTTCCACGCAATCAATTTCCTTTTGATCGTACGTCCGCCAGAAATAGGAATTGACATGCCGCCCTGCGAACTGATTTGCCTTGCGGCGCTCGATGACAAGAAAGTTCTCCCACAATTGCCCGACATCGTTTCGGAGCGAAAGGGAATTAAAGTTTTGAATCAGGCTGTTCCGTACGCCGTTATCGTAAAAGTAATAGCGCGAATTTTTGGTCACTTCCTTGCGCAGGTTGCGCGAAAACCCATTGACTTTGAAGATCACAAAAACTTTTTCAAGCAGATCCAGGTATCTTTCCACTGTTGAGCGATTCAAGGCAAGGTTGGTTGCCAGCTCCGTAACAGAGACCTCCTGACCAATCTGGTAAGCCAGCAGGCGCAGCAAGTCAACGATCTTATCCGCCCGGCGCAAGCCTTCCATCTCCAACAGATCGCGGTAAAGATAGGAACCGACCAATTCGCCAAGCAATCGTTCTCTCAGTGCCGGATCGTTCGTAGAAACAATGGCGGGATATCCTCCCCAAATCAACCAGCGTTCCAATTGAGCGCGAGCCTCGATTCTTCCAAACGTGTTCTGAATTTCTCCATAACTTACAGGATACAAGTTGAAGGTTAATTTCCGTCCCGTCAGCGGTTCGCTGATTTTGCTGGCAAGATCAAAGGATGCTGAACCTGTTGCAATGATTTTTGCGTGGGAAAAGGTGTCCACTAAAATCTTGAGATTCAATCCAATTTCGGGCACGCGCTGCGCTTCGTCAATGACCAGCAACTCTGCGTCTCCAAGCAGTTCGCCGAGCCGTTGGCTGCTTTGACTGGCAAGAGTTTCCCGGTAAACCAGTTCGTCTGCGTTTACGAACCTGCTTTTGATGGGAAGCGACTCAATCAAGTCCCTGACCAGTGTCGTTTTTCCAACCTGTCTTGGACCGTACACGACGGTCACTTTGCCCGCCTGAAGAGAGTTTTGAATTTGGGGGAGAAGCAGCCGCTCAATTTTCATGAATTTATTATATCAAAACATCTGAATTTTATTAAATTAAGACGTTCGATTTTCATTTCTTTTTCCATTCGGGTTCGTAGAATGGGAGTTTAACAATTCGCGCCGGCGCGTGCTGACGGTGATGCTCGACCGTGATTTCCATGCGCACATCCGTGCCGATTTCATAGTAGGGTCTCTGCAGGTGCGCAAGCGCAATGTACTTCTTCAACAGCGGCGACCAGCTCGAAGTGGATGCGTAGCCAACCTGAACATTCCCCGCCATGACCGGCAAACTGCCGCGCACTGCCATGCCGGGGATTTGCGGCGGCAAGCCGACCTGTTTGTAAAGTTTTTCCATTCCATCCCAGTCCACCTCAAGCCCCACCAACTTCCACGCCGAACCCTCCTTCTTTTCGCGTTCCAGCGCTCTGCGCCCCACAAAATAACCCGGCTTGTCGAGCGCCACTGTCCAGTCGAGACCCAACTCGAAAGGAGATGACTTTTGCGGCTCGATCCATGCATGGCTTGCGGAGGTGTAATCCACCTCCAGCATGAAGAGACCCGCCTCCACGCGCGCCATGTCCATTGCCAGAATGCCGACCGGCGCAATGCCATAATCCGCTCCCGCTTCCATGAGCGTATCCCACACGTTGAGCGCGTCTTTGTTGCCCATCCAAATCTCATAACCGAGGTCACCGGTGTAGCCTGTGCGCGAGATGGTCACTTCCGCGCCTTTGATCGTGTTCGCCATCAGGCGGAAATATTTCAAGTCATCCACAGGCTTTTCACAAACGAGATTCAACACCTTCCGCGTGTTCGGTCCCTGCAAACTGAGCGCGGCAATGTCATCGGTCACGTCGGCGATCTCAACATCCATGCCGACTGCATTCATCGTCAGCCAGCGCAGATTCGGTTCGGCGGCGGTCAGGCGAAAGGTCGAATCGTCGAGGCGCGAAACAGTGCCGTCGTCAATCATCTTTCCGTCGTCGTCGCACCAGCCCGTGTAATAGACCTGCCCCACTTTCATCTTGTAAATATCCCGCGTGGTGACGCGGTGCAGTAACGCCGCTGCATCCTTTCCCTTGATGACGTATTTGATCAGCGGCGTCACGTCAATCAGCGCTGCCGCATTGCGGATCGCCCAATACTCGCGGTCGAGCGTATGCTCATACGACCCGGCGACGAAATATCCCGCCCACTTGCGCCAGTTCTGCGGCTGGCACAATGCGGATGTCCGTTCGTGAAAGGGGGTGGTTTTGAGCCTGAGCATAAAATCCTTTTACAATTTCTTTCCATTCACCCTGCTCACCCTCGAAGGCTGGATGCTCACCCCTGCAGGCTGGGTTGCGCGCGCCACTGCCGTCTCCTTTACCAAATGCGCCAGATGTTTCACCATCACCGCCTGACGTTTGCCCGGCTTTGCGCCCAGGTCTGCCAGGACAGGTTCCAGCCATGCCTGATACGAACGCACGCAAATATACACCGGGCGATTGCGGCGTTCGGGCAGATTGCCGATCAACCCCGAAAGTTTCCCGCTCACATCTGTCGCTTCGGGGTGGATGAGCGGCGTCAGCACAATCCCATAAATCCCGTGCGCCACCCCTACATGACACTTTGCGCCTTCGTTGCACATCCAGCCTTGTGGTTTTCTCGGCTGCGGTTCGACGGGTTGTAAAAGCGGCGGGATGATTTGATGATACAGACTCTGAAGCGCGGGCAAATGCGCCGGCTTGACTCGAGTCCACGCCTGGGGTTTTGTGCCGCCCGCCTCGCTGCGGGACCCCGGACCTGTTTCCGCCGCCTCAGACATATCCCACATTCTCTGCCACGCATACACGGAGAACCCTGCCTTGCGCAATGACACAAAGGCATGGCTGGTCTCGTCCACTTCGGCAAGGACGTGGAACGCGCCCCACGTCCCCGCCTGAACGGCGAGATGTTCGATTAAATCTGGCAGAAGAGGATGGTCGAGTTGGGAGGCGGGCGCCAGGTAATACAACTTTGCGAACGTCTCCTCGCGCGTGTGAATGATTCCTCCCAGCACAGAAACGTTTTCGCCGTTGGCAATCGCCGAATAAATGTGCCGCGACGGGTTGACATACGACATCAACCCCGCCGCTCCCAGCGGATTGCCGCGCGTCAGCATCCGTGCAGTATCCAGCCCCACTGCCTCCTCGCGGAAGCCATAGAGATAAGGTAAATCCAACAGGGCAAGCGGACGGACAGACATTTAAGTGACAGGTTGCAAGTTACAGGTTGAAAAATGCGCGGTTCAACTTGTTCCCGCCATCTTTTCAACCTGCCAAACCATTAATCCACCAGCGTCAGGAAATACTCGTGGAAGCGCGTGTCGTTCGTCAGTTCGGGGTGAAAGGATGTAGCCAGGAGATGCCCCTGTTGGGCAGCGACAATTCTCCCGTCGGGAACTGAAGCGAGAACCTTTACATCGCTGCCCACCGATTCGATGATCGGCGCACGGATGAAGACCGCGTGGTATGGCGCATCCGTTCCGCTGGCTCGTTTGAGTTCGGGAATGTCCAGGTCGGTCTCGAATGAATCAACCTGCCGTCCAAAGGCATTCCGTTGGACTTTGATGTCCATCAGACCGAGTAACGGCTGGCTGCGGCTCACATCCTTCGATAAAAAGATCGCTCCCGCGCACGTTCCCCAAATGGCGTGGCGCTGACCGAATTGTTTCAGCGGCTCCATCAGGTTGTAAGCCACAGCGAGTTTGCCGATGGTGGTGGATTCGCCGCCGGGGATGATCAACCCGTCGAGACCGTTGAGGTGTTCGGGTAGACGCACTTCGGCCGTTTCCACCTTCAGCCGTTTGAGCATGGCGATGTGTTCGGCGAAGTCGCCTTGTAAAGCGAGCACTCCTATTTTCATGGTGATCGTCATTCGAAGCATTCAGTCATCAGCAACTGTTCACTGAATACTTCACTTGCCTTTACCAGCCCCGCCCTGCGATCCGCTCCGCTTCGGGCATCTGCGAAACGTTGCGCCCAACCATCGGCTCGCCGAGATTCTTGCTCACCTCTGCAAGGATGGCAGGATCATTGTAGTGCGTCACGGCTTTGACGATTGCCGCGGCGCGTTTGGCGGGGTCTCCGCTCTTGAAGATGCCAGAACCCACAAACACGCCGTCCATGCCGAGTTGCATCATCAACGCCGCATCGGCGGGGGTTGCCACGCCGCCCGCCGCAAAGTTGACCACAGGCAGGCGTCCGAGTTCCTTCGTCTGTTTCACCAGTTCATATGGCGCGCCGATTTCCTTGGCGTAAGCCATCAGCTCCTCATCTGCCATCGTCGTCAAACGGCGGATTTCGCCAATCACCGCCCGCGCGTGACGCACCGCCTCAACCACATCGCCTGTGCCCGCCTCGCCCTTCGTGCGGATCATCGCCGCGCCCTCGCCAATACGCCTCAATGCCTCGCCCAGGTTGCGGCATCCGCACACGAACGGCACTTTGAAGTTGTGCTTCAAAATGTGATGCGCTTCGTCGGCGGGCGTCAGCACCTCAGACTCGTCAATGTAATCCACGCCGATCGCTTCGAGAATCTGCGCTTCGACGAAATGCCCAATACGGCACTTCGCCATCACGGGGATGGACACCGCGTCCATGATTTTCAAAATCAATTCGGGGTCGCTCATGCGCGCCACACCGCCCTGCGCGCGAATATCCGCAGGCACGCGCTCGAGCGCCATCACCGCGCACGCGCCTGCGTCCTCGGCGATCTTTGCATGTTCGGGCGTCACCACATCCATGATGACGCCGCCCTTGAGCATTTGCGCCAGCCCCTTCTTCTCGGTCCAGGTACCAGTTTTGACTTCCATTTTTATACTCCTTGATTCCGCATCTTGCGCGGTCTCCTTATAAATAGATAAATCGTGCGCACGGGATTCTACCACGCGGGAAAAGACGCTTCACACCCCGCCGACACCTGATTCGCTTTCGATGGGCTTTTACCTCCCTCTGGGTATTTCCCCTCCCCTGCCTCGTTTCTGCGCCTCTTGACAAAACCTGTCTTTTGAATACAATTATGACAATGATACAATTAGTACAATGGTACAAAGATACAATTTATGACCAATAAGAAACTAATCCTCCAGATTGACTTCCGCTCGGAACTCCCCATTTACGCCCAGATTGTCAATCAGGTGCACGCGCAGGTCGCCAGCGGAATCCTCAAACCAGGCGACCAACTCCCAACTGTGCGGGCGCTTGCCGAGGAGTT
>DAOUBY010000232.1:0-15004 GCA_034432325.1 Anaerolineales bacterium | reverse complement strand
ACTTCACGAAAGCGCGTATTTGGCGGTCTCTACCGCCGAATTTGCGCTAGAGAGCGCAAGTTACGCAGGGTTTTCGTGATCTGCTGAATTTTCATAATGCCGCGCTGCCATTTATTTCAACACGCTCAAAATCTTCGTCACATTCGAGAGCCCCAAACTCTCCAGCCGAATGACCGCCTTTGCCAGGCTGTCAATCGCATCGAAAAACTCCTGCAGCGCCTTCACCCGCTCATAGACGAAATTCCACTCCTCGTCTTCCACCCAATTCGCCTCCAGCGCCGTCAGCGTTTCCTTCACTGAGCGCACTGCACGGTCGAATTCCGAGTTTTGCCGTTCCTGCAAAATCGAACGAATGGCGGCATAAAAATCCGTTTCGGCGGCGTAATAATCCTTGCGGTCGCCAAGTTTCGTGGAGCGGTGCACCAGCCCCATCCGCGCCAGCGTTCGCACCTCCGTGCTGACCGCCCCCTTCGTCAGCCCCGTCCGTTTCACAATTTCATCCAGCGAGAGCGCAGCGGGGGAGAGATACAGCACAGCAAAGATGGCGCCCATCCCTTTGGGAAAGCCCCAAAAGCGGCTGATCTGGCTGAGCCCTTCGATAAAATCCTTCTTGATTTGAGCGAGCGTGTTGGACATAATATTTCCGTTTTGTTTATTTAGTAATTACTAAACGAAATATATGATAGACGGCGGGAATTGTCAAGGCGATAGATTTGCGCGTAGGCAATAAGATGTGAGTAGACCTCTTGCGAAAGTGCGCCAAGGAGCGCACATTGCGCTCTGGCACAGGAGGCGTTCTCTAACGCCGGTGGACTTATGCAAAAGATCCAGGACTTACGCAAAACCCTGCATAGGGCGCGTTCTCTAACGCGCAGACTGGATAATCAACGGTAGAGAACGTTGATTACGCGTAAGTCTTGAGATCAAGTGTTGATTGGGAGTTGGACAGGCAGGCGCCAAATTGGACGATGTGGAATTGAACCACCCTGAACTGATCCGCATCAGCCCTACGGGACGGCTGATTCTGCTTCGGATAGCGGATTCTCAGCCTTGGCACCACGACGCAACAAAGGGGTATCTGGTATTCTGCTCCAGAATCCCTTCATGGCGCTGGAGAGCGCCGAGTACGCACTGGGCTGCCGTTATGGGGCGGTGTAGAAGAGTCGAAGCAGTTCTTCCCCCGTTTTTTCGCCCGCCGTTTCGAAGTATCCCTGAATCGGCACGCGGAAGGCGATCGCTTCGGCTGCACTCTTTTCGAACCTGAATTCGACAAACCCAGCCTGTGGACCTGCCAGGTCTTCGGGGGGGATGCCGTCCACGACGAGCATGACTTCGTAGAGCCAGTTGCCGAATGTTTCGTAATCGTCCAGGTTTTCGACGGTCACGGTGACGTAGAAGTCGGTTTCCATGGCGCTGAAGAAGACGACACGTCCGTCTGCGGCAACGCAGTTTTCGCCAAAGGCGGCGGCTTGTGCAGCGGCGTTAGGGATGATGGATTGGATCATGCCGCCGAATTGGGCGGTGAGGTCGGGCAAGGGTTGATACGCCCATTGGTAGCCGCAGTCGGGGGAGGAGGAGTCTTGCGTGGGCGGGGAAGAGGTCTCGGTGGGGATTTGGGCAGAGAAAGGCTGAGGCGTGGATCGGCCCGTTGAGCAGGCGCCCAGGATGAGGGTCAGAAAGAGAAGCGTGAGTTTTGTCTTCACTTGAGCAGGTCTGCGGCGGCGGCTGCCATCAGCGCAGCGCCGTGGATGAGCGCCCGTTCGTCGAAGTCGAATTTGGGGTGGTGGTGGTTGTAGTTGAGATTCTTTTCGGCGTTTGCCGAGCCGATGAAGAAGTAGCAGCCGTCCGCTTTTTCCTGCATCCAGCCCATGTCTTCAGCGCCCATGGTGAGGTAGGGGTGGTCGGCAATGGGTGTTTGGGGGAAGACGGATTGCGCCGTGCGTTGAACGCTGGCGGCGACGGCTTCGTTGTTGATGACGGGGGCGGTGACTTGTTGGACGGCGATTTCGGCGGCGCATCCGAAGGAGGCGGCGATGCCCGTGACGATTTGTTCGAAGCGTTCGAGGACGAGTTTGCGGATTTCGGGGTCGAAGGTGCGGATGGTGCCGTTGAGTTCGGCGGTTTGGGGGATGATGTTGAAGGCGGTGCCTGCGTGGATGGAGGTGACGCTGACGACGGCGGGTTTGAGGGGCGGTACGTTGCGTGAGACGATGGTTTGCAGGGCGGCGGCGATGTGGGCGGCGCAGACGACGGGGTCAATGGTGGTGTCGGGGGCGGCGCCGTGACCGCCTTTGCCTGTGAGTTTGACTTTGAAGAGTTCGGCGCCCGCCATGACGGGTCCTTTGGCGACGTGAATCCAGCCGAGGGGTTTGTCGTTCCACAGGTGCAGGGCGAGGGTCTTTTCGACTTTGGGCGAGTCGAGGACGCCGTCGCGCATCATCATCAGCGCTCCGCCGACTTCTTCGCCGTTTGTGCCTTCTTCGGAGGGTTGGAAGCAGAATTTGATGCTGCCCGCCAGTTCGTTTTTGTGTTGGTTGAGGATTTTGGCAACGGTCAGCCCGATGGCGGTGTGACCGTCGTGTCCGCAGGCGTGCATGACGCCGGGGTTGGTGGAGGCGTATTCCGCCCCCGTCTCTTCGGTGATGGGGAGGGCGTCCATGTCGAAGCGGAGCAGGATGGTGGGACCTGGTTTGCCGCCTTCCAGGTAGCCGACGACGCCCGTCTTGCCGACGCCTTTGGTGACTTCGATGCCGAGCGCTTCGAGTTCCTTTGCAACGATGCTCCCTGTGCGGATTTCCTGGAAGCCGAGTTCGGGGTGGCGGTGGAAGTCACGGCGGAGAGATTGGGTGTAGGGGAAGAGGTCCTGGGCTTGCTGGAGGAAGTTGGGCATGGAATGCTCCTGTGATGTCATTGCGAGGAGGGCTTCAGCCTGACAAAGCAGGCTGCTAATAACTTGGGGATTATTTCGCCGCAACAACCGCTCCTCGCAGCGACATGTTTCAATTGTATTTTATCACCCTGAATTTTTCCTCGTATCGCGGGTTTTCTTCTGTGCTGTCTTCGGCGCGGCGTGATTTGAGGCGTTCGATGAGTTTGGCGGGGTCTTGCACTTGCGTTTTGTGCTGGAGAATTGCCTGAATTTTGATCTCCCACATTTCGGTGACGTCAAGGGCAACGTTGGGCTGGTTTGTGAGCGAGCACCACACTTCCTTGGGCATGTGCGGCTGGAAGCCTTCTTCGAGCAGTTCGGGGAAGTAGACGGGGTTGCCTGCGGCAGGGAAGACGGCGTCGAGGACGACCTGTCCCGCGGCGCGGTGGTCGGGGTGGTTGATGCCGTAGGCGGCGAAGAGGGTTTGCGGGTCGCAGGTGACGAGGATGTCGGGTTTGTGGCGGCGGATTTCACGGACGACTTCGCGGCGCAGGTTCAGGTCTGGGACGAGGTAGCCGTCGGGATGGTCGAGGATGTGAACGGCTTGCGCGCCGATGACCGCTGCCGCCGCATGTTGTTCCTCGTGGCGGATGGCGCACAGCCGGTCGGGGGTCATGGCGGGGTCGGTGGTTGGGTTGAAGCCCTTGTCGCCGCAGGTGAGCAGGATGTAGGTGATGCGGTGTCCCTCGCGCGCCCATTTGGCGAGGGTTGCGCCGCAGAAGAATTCGGGGTCGTCGGGGTGGGCGAGGATGACGAGGATGTGCTGAGGGGTGTCCCAGGTTACGGTTGTCACGTTCTATGTTCCAGGCGTCAGTTGTTGCGGTTGAGGGGGCTCTTCTTGCCGCAGGTGCATCCGCCCGTGTTGTGACGGTCGCAGGGGGCTTCGGCTTTGCGCCGCAGGGCTTCGAGCTCGTCCCAGGGCTGGAGGTCTTCGCGTGAGAAGGTTTCGCGCAGGCGCTTGCCTTCGGCGTCTTCGATTTGAACGATGACCTGATTGCTCATGGGGAGGACGTCAATCACCTTGCCTTCGCCCTTGGGCGTGACAACGCGCTTGTTGCGCTTGGGCAGTTGTTTGCGGGCTTCGACATACTGCTCGTATTCGTAAATGAGACAACAGCGCAGGCGTCCGCACATGCCGGTAATTTCTTCCGGCGTGAGGGAAATGCCCTGCTCCTTTGCCATCTTGATGGAAATGGGCGAAAATTCGGTCAGGAATTTGGAGCAGCAGCGGGTCTCGATGCCGCAGGCGCCCATGCCGCCGAGCAGTTTCGCCACATCGCGCGGACCGATTTGACGCATTTCAATGACGGCGTTGGGGTAGAGGTCGCTCATATCCTTTTTGAGCGATTTGAGGTCCACCTTTTCTTCGCTTTCGGCGCTGAAGAGGAACGCGAGGCGCGTGCCGTCGTAGTTATATTCGGCGGCGACGATTTTGATGTTCTTGAGCCCAAGTTCGGCGGCGCGGGCGCGGCAGTTGATCATGGCTTCGGTTTGTTTGGACTGCCAGGTTTGGAGCAGAAGCAGGTCGCGCGGGGTGGCGCGCCGTTCCACTGCCCTCCAGCCGCCGTCGGGCGGGGGAGGCGGGTCTTGTAATTTTTGCACCACCTCGCCGAGATGTCTGCCGCGGGAAGTGTCCACAATGACACGGTCGCCAATCTCCACATCGGGAACCGCAGATGCCTCGAAATGGTAGATTTTGCCAACTTTGGTGAAGCGTACACCGATAATGTTCTTTTCCATGGCAGGGAATTATACCGTATCGCGTTTTGCGAAGAGGGCGGGCGCGTTTGAACGTGTGCAGAAGTGCTACAATGGAGAAAACGATGCCCTTCAAGATCAGGAGTCAACCATGAGCAAAGAAGACAACGTCCGCGAAACTCTCGAAGACGCCGTCCGCGAAATCGTTCAGGCAGACGACAACCCTCGCACCTGGCTTTCGTGGGTGGTCTATCTGCTTTCCAAACTGGAGGAAAAAGCCACCCAGCAGGGACCTGTCAACCGCGCTTCCTACGTCGAAATGCTCGACGCCCTCATGGATGAAATCCGCAACCGCAAGCGGACGGGTGGATGGAACTAAGCCTCCGCAAATTGAGATTCCTGCGCTTCAAACCAGACTTCAGCCTGAATCGGCGCCCCGGCTTTTTCTCATCTCAGGCAGATCCGCCCTGCCTCGCAATGACATTTCCTGGATTCATTCGTGGCGCGAGATTCATCTCGCGCCACTGTTACACAACAATTGAGATGTTGCCGTGAGAGACTATCCCCGCTCTTTCTCGCTGATGCGCGTTCGCGCGCAGGGGTTACTCCTCCTTCCCACGCCGCTCCGCGTTGTGATTTTGCGTTTTACTCGATTTTCAGTATCTTGAGTTTGACCTTGCCGCCCGGCGTTTCCGCCTCCACCACATCGCCAACTTTGTGATTTAGCAGGGCTTTCCCAAACGGCGACTCGTTGGAGATTTTCCCGTTGCGCGGGTCGGCTTCTGAGGCGCCCACAAGATAAAATGTTTCAGGGTCGAAGTTTTCCTCCTGAATGGTCACTCTCGAACCCACAGCGACCACGTCGCTTTGCGTGTTTTCGACGATGGTTGCCATGCGCAGGATGGCTTCGATTTCCATGATACGCCCTTCGAGAAACGCCTGGTCCTCCTTGGCTTTGTGGTAATCGGCGTTCTCCGAAAGGTCGCCCATTTGGATGGCGGAACGGAGGCGTTTGGCGAGTTCTTCGCGGCGCGGACCGGTCAATTCGGCGAGTTCCGCCCGCAATTTGGCTTCGCCTTCCGGCGTCAGGTAATGGGTGGGTTGAGTCATGTTCGTTCTCCGGTCTTGTAAATATGTTCTTCAGGACGTACGCGTAATCAACGTTCTCTACCGTTGATTATCCAGTCTGCGCGTTAGAGAAAGCGCTCTACGCTAGGGTTGGCGTAAGGACTTGAAAGTCACGCTAGGGTTTTTCCAATGGGTTGAAAAGTTTCTGGTGTTCTTCGATGGCATAACGGTCGGTCATGCCGGCGATGTAATCGCAAATGGTGCGCTCCAGTCCCCGCACGGGAATGTGCGCCTGTACGGTGTCGGGGAGCATGGACGGCTCGGAGCGGTAGGCAGTGAACAGGTCGGTGATGATGCGCTCTGCCTTGACCTGCATCCGCACCACGCGGTAGTGGCGGTAGAGGTTCTTGTAGAGGAAATCCTTCAGTTCGCGGTTATGCCTTTGCATTTCCTCGCTGTAGCCGATGACATTGTGTTTGAGTTTTTGAATGTCGAGCGGCGATTTGACCTTGCTGTCTTTGAGGCGTTTGTCTGTCGCCTCGACGATGTCGGTGACCAGTATGCCAACCAGTTGACGAATCATGCGGTGGCGTTCCATTTCGCTGAGCACGGGTCCGCGCCAGTGGTAGGCTTCGCGCAAAATTTCCCACAGGGCAATGCCTTCGAGCATGTGCGGGGTGATCATGTTCGAGCGCAGACCGTCGTCGAGGTCGTGGGTGGTGTAGGCGAGTTCGTCCGCCACGTTGGCGATTTGGGTTTCGAGGTTGCCGCGCAGGTCGGGGTTGTAATCGCGCGCGTCGGAAACGTCATATTCGGATTCGTGTTTGACCATGCCTTCGCGCACTTCCCAGGTGAGGTTGAGACCGGGGAATTCCGGGTAGCGCTGTTCGAGTTCGGTGACGATGCGCAGGGATTGTTTGTTGTGGTCGAAGCCGCCGAAATCTTTCATGAGGCGGGCGAGAGCCACCTCGCCGGAATGTCCGAAGGGAGAGTGACCGAGGTCGTGGGCAAGGCAGATGGTTTCGACGAGGTCTTCGTTGGCGCCCAAGGCGCGGGCAAGCGTGCGCCCAATTTGGGCAACTTCCAGCGTATGGGTGAGGCGGGTGCGGAAGTAGTCGCCTTCGTAGTTGATGAAGACCTGGGTTTTGTATTCCAGCCTGCGGAATGCGGTGGTGTGCAGGATGCGGTCACGGTCGCGCTGAAAGGAGGTGCGGTATTCGGGTTCGTTGTCGAGGTAGGCGCGTCCCTTGGTGTCGCGGCTGCGCACGCCATAGGGGGCGAGGCTCTTATCCTCGATTTCTTCGAGTTGTTGGCGGGTGTAGTACATACGACCTTTCGGATGCAGTGTGCATCGAATTGTGCAGGTTGAACAAAGATGATGGGCGATTTCCAGCGGGAAGGAATCTGTCGAAGTATTGTAGCCGTCTTCCCGCAAACGTCAAGCCCGCCGCCACAACGAACAGGGACAGCGCTGTGAACCGCTGTCCCTGTGAGCCTGCTGGTGTGGAAAGTTTTGCCTGCGGTCGTTCACTCTCCGAATGTGCCAACGATGCGAATGATGTCGAAGCCCTCCGCAAAGGGACGCTCCGCCAGCGCGCCGTGCCGCACCATGATGGAGCGCGTCAGCTCGCTGTTGAAGTAGTAGCGGTCGCGGTAGGTTTCGTATTTGGAGAGCGCTTCGATTTTCTTGTTCACATCCTCTTCGGTGACCTCCACCAGGAAGTGCGGAAAGAACCCATACGATGAACGCACCACGTCGAAGCCCAGCACCGTGATTCCGCGAAAGGCGCGCAGGGCTTCCTCGGTCATGGTGTTGTGATCCTGATGGACATCCTGCCGCGAGTGGGTGAAGATGAGGTCGGGCTGAAAGTCTTTGCGGAGTTGGAGGAAGTATTCCAGAATTTCCTGGCGGGAGTGCGGAAAGACGCGCGTCGTGAACGGACCGAGGACGATTTTCTCGCGGGGAACGCCCAGTACAGCCATGGCGTCGTAATGCTCGTGCTTGACGTTCTGCAGGTCGGGGTTTTTCTGGTTGTCCGAAAGCGTAACGCACAGCACTTCGGTCTGGTTGACGATGTGATGCAGGAGCGCGCCGCATCCCAGTTCGATGTCGTCGGGATGCGCGCCGAGGAAGAGGACTCGTTTGCCGAAGAAGTTCATGGTGTCTCCGGGTCATTGCGAGGAGCGAACAAAGTGAGCGACGAAGCAATCTCCAGCAAGAAGGGGATTGCTTCGTGGCGCCGAGGCGCCACTCGCAATGACGAATTGTCACTTTGTCGCCAAAATCCCGCCAACAACCTTCGTCATCACCAGTTTGCCGTCGCGCTCGAACCAGCGTGCAGCCACTTCGGTGATTTTGCCGATCAGGGCTTCGTATTCTTCCTTGCCGTTGAACATGGATGTCCACAGTTTGCGGTCCTCGCTCAGCGAGGCGCGGACGTATTCAATGAACGGCTCCACGGCGGGGAAGATGATGGGATTTTCAAAGGTCAGCAGTTCGGTTTTGGCAAAGATGCGCTCGATGGTCTGGTAGATTTCACCTTTGAAGCGGGAGGAACCCGGCATGGGCGGGATGGGTTTGCTGGTCGCCTCTTTGATGATTTCATAGAACATCTGCTTGTTTTCGGGCAGGGGACCGGTCACGAAAAGGCGTCCGCCGGGTTTAAGGACGCGGTGCGCCTCGCCAAATGTAAAGTCCAGGTTGGAGGCGTAATAGATGGCGAAGGCGCTGGAAAGCAGGTCGAAGGTGTTGTCGTCGTAAGGGAAGCGCTGGTTGAAATCCATGAAGGCAAATTTGACGTTCGGGTCGCCCCGTTCGGCGAGTTTTTCCCTTGCCTTGCCCAGCAGTTCTTCCGAGAAGTCGGTGCCGGTGATGTCTGCCTGGCGGTTGGTGTAGTCGCTGTAAAGGAAGCACTGTTTGCCTGCGCCGCAGCCCACGTCTAAAATTTTCATGCCGGCGGCGGGCTGCAGAACCTCGGTGTTCCATTGGTCAATGTTGCGCGTGCCATAGGTTTCGTGAATGCGGATGCGGGTGAGAAGGTCGTTGCTGGTTTCCTGATAATTGATTTCCATGGGTCTCTCCTTGTGAAGTGGCTCGATTATACCCAACGCTCTTCCAAAATTCAATACTTGAATTTTGAGAAGGCGGGCTGCTGCATTTGGATTTTCAGCCGCAGATTACACGGATTTCCGCAGAGTTTTTGTGCATCCGCAGGGCGCTTGCTTTATTCTGAACTGATGTGAATATGCTAAAATGAACGGCAATCTCAACCTTTTGTCTCGAGGCTTGTATGAAAAAAATCATTGCGCCGGTGAAAGGCACCCGTGAGTTCTACCCCGAACAAATGGCGCTCCGCAATTTCATCTATGAAAAGGTGCGAAGCGCCTCCGAAGCCTTTGGCTATCAGGAGTGGGACGGTCCTTTCATCGAATCCATCGAACTCTATGCGGCGAAGTCGGGGGAGGAACTGGTCAAGAAGCAGTCGTTTACCTTTCAGGATCGCGGCGGCGACCTGGTGACGCTTCGCCCCGAACTGACCCCCAGCCTGGCGCGCATGATTGCGGCGCGGCAGGGCGAGTTGACCTTTCCTGTGCGCTGGTGGTCGTTCGGTCCGTTCTGGCGCTATGAGCAGCCTCAAAAAGGACGCACGCGCGAATTCTTTCAATGGAATGTGGATATGCTGGGCGTCAATTCGCCGGAAGCGGACGCCGAATTGATCGCCGTCGGCGCGACCTTCCTGCGCTCGGTCGGGCTCAGCCCGGAGCGGGCGCTGATCTATGTCAACAACCGCCGCCTGATGGATTCTGAATTCGACGCCCTCGGCATTGCCCCGCAAAAGCGCCTCGACGTTTCCAACCTGGTGGATCGCCGCACCAAAATGGAACCCGCCAAATGGGATGCCTACGCCCTCGAACTTGGCTTGACCCCGCCGCAATTGGACGGCTTGAAGGCAATCCTCGGCAATTATGACCTGTGGAAGAAACACGAAGAACTCGTTCGTTTGTTTGCCGCGCTGGAGGCGTTGGGCGTCCGCGAGTACGTCAAATTCGACCCGAACATCATGCGCGGGTTGTTGTATTACACAGGCACCGTCTTCGAAGCGTTCGAGACGAGCGGGTCTCTGCGGCGCGCCATCTTCGGCGGCGGGCGCTACGACAACCTGCTCGCCGATGTGGGCGGGCAGCCTCTTTCGGGCGTGGGCTTTGCAATGGGCGATGTGGTCATCGGCATCATCCTGCAGGAATTGGGGCTGGTTCCCGCCTTCGAGCCGAGCCCGGCGCAGGTGCTGGTCACCGTGTTCGATGAAAACCTCTGGCTGGATTCCTACAGATTGAGCGCCGAATTGCGAAACGCCGGCTTGAACGTGATGGTCTTTCCCGAGCCTGCAAAACTGCCCAAGCAATTCAAATTTGCCGATAAGATGAAGATGAAGGCAGTGGTCACCATTGGTCCCGACGAAGCCGAGAAAGGGCTGGCGGCGGTGAAAAACCTGTCGAACGGCGAGCAGGTCATCGTCCGGCGCGAGGCGGTGGCGGATGCCGTCAAAAAAATCTTGTGATATAATCCTGCCCGCTCGATTGTGGAGCCTGTAGCTCAACGGCAGAGCGCCACACTGTGGATGTGGATGTTGTGGGTTCGAAACCCATCAGGCTCCCTCTTCAGACTTCCGAAGTCTCACAGACTTCGGAAGTCTTTTTTGTAAACTGACCAATGGGTCTCTTGAATTTCGTTGTAAAATTGGCACATGCCCCAAACCATCAACATTCTGTTTCTTGCCGCCGAAGCCGAGCCTTTCTTAAAAGTGGGCGGGCTGGGCGATGTGGCTGGCACCCTTCCGCGCGCCTTGCGCGCGCTTTCGTCGAATGACCTGATTGTGGATGTGCGCCTGGTTTTACCCCTGCACACCGTCGTCAGACAGGAGGGGCTCAAGCCGCTGGGCATCTTTTCGATTCCGCGCGGCAGGTCCGAGGTTCAGGCAGAGGCGTTCGAGGGGACGCTGGAGGGGATGCCGGTCTATTTCATCAGCGGCGACCCGATCCGCGCCAGCGGCACGGTGTATTCCTCCAACAACAAACTCGATGCGGAAAAATATGTCTTCTTCTCGCTCGCCGCGCTGGAACTGCCGGCTCTCCTGCATTGGACGCCGAACCTCATCCACGCCAACGACTGGCATACGGCGCTCGCCGCGTATGGCAATTTGGTGAAGCGCTGGGAAGATAAAACCAACCGCATCGCCTCGCTGATTACCATTCACAACCTTCCCTTTCTGGGTCCTGATGTAAAAGAGATTTTGGAAAGTTACGAACTGCCGCTGGCAAATACCGACCTGCCGGAGTGGGCGCGCGTTTTGCCCATGCCGCTTGGGTTGTGGGCTTCGGATGCCATCGTTGCGGTCTCGCCGACCTACGCCGAGGAAATTTTGCACGAGGAATTTGGAAGCGGCTTGCAGGAGTTCTTCCGCAACCGCAGCGATTCGCTGTACGGCATCCTCAACGGACTGGACACCGCTTCCTACGACCCGCAAACGGATCCGTTCATCTTCAGCCGTTTCCATGCTGACGATTTATCTGCCCGCCTGCCGAACAAAACCGCGTTGCAGGAGAAACTCGGCTTGCCCGTCCTGACGGATGTGCCTTTGCTTGGCATGGTCTCGCGCATGGACGAAGCCAAAGGCATTGACATTGCCCTCAAAGGCTTGAAAATGCTCAGCAAACAAAAATGGCAGTTGGTCATTCTGGGCGCCGGCAACCCCAAACTGGAAGACCAGGCGAAGAAATTGCAGGAAGCCCTGCCCGACCGTGTGCGCGTGGAAACCCGCTACGACGCCACACTGGCGCGTCAAATCTACGCCGGCGCAGATATTTTCCTCATGCCCTCCCGCTACGAACCGTGCGGCATCTCGCAGATGATTGCCATGCGTTACGGCTGTGTCCCGCTCGTCCGCGCCGTGGGCGGGCTGCACGACACCGTCACCGACAGCGAGACGGGCTTCGTCTTTGTGGACAAGCGGGTCAAGTCCTTCAACGACACCCTCAAGCGCGCTCTTCAAGCGTACCCCGACCGTGAACGCTGGGAGAACCTTCAAAAGGCGGGCATGCGGCAGGATTTTTCCTGGAGCCGCTCGGCGCAGAAGTACCTCGAACTGTACAAACGGCTGATCGAATCGGCTTCTGCCGGTGAAGCGTACCCGCCGCGCGGTGGACTGCCTGCGCGGCGAATCCGTGAGGAGAAAGCAATCAACGGAGAAGCAAAATGAAAACAAGAGCCGTCATCCTGGCAGGCGGGGAGGGGGCGCGGCTCAGCGTTCTCACCGCCAAGCGCACCAAGCCGGCTGTCCCGTTCGCCGGCAAATACCGCATCATTGATTTTGCGCTTTCCAACTGCGTCAACTCCAAAATCTTCGACGTGATGATTCTGGCGCAGTACCGCCCGCAGTCGCTGATCGAACACATCGGCTCCGGCGCTCCCTGGGACCTGAACCGCGACATCACCGGCGGCGTAAAAATCCTCACGCCCTACAAAGCCCGCAACGACGCCGACTGGTACACCGGCACCGCCGACGCCGTCCAGCAAAATTTCACCTTCATCAAACAAGGCTCGCCCGATTTCATCCTGATCCTCTCCGGCGATCACATCTACACCATGGACTACGAGCCGATGATCACCTTCCACATTGACAACCACGCCGATGTGACCATGGGCGTCTTCAACGTTCCAAAGGAAGAGGCGCCCCGCTTTGGCATCCTGTCCATGGACAAGAAAAACCGCGTCACCTCCTTTGTGGAAAAACCCCCCGACCCTCCCTCGACACTGGCGAACATGGGCGTCTATCTCTTCAACCGCCAACTGCTCGATAAACTCCTTTGGGAAGACCACCAGGACGAAAATTCATCCCACGACTTTGGCAAAGACATCCTCCCCCGGCTCGTCCAATCGGATGCGCGGATCTTCGGCTACCCCTACACCGGTTACTGGAAAGACGTGGGAACCGTGCAATCCTACTGGCAGGCGCATCTCGATTTGCTCGCGCCCTCCCCCGCCCTCAAACTCTACGACCGCCGCTGGGTGGTTTACACCCGCACGGAAGAACGCCCGCCGGTGCACCTCTCCGGCAGAGCCGACATTTTCGCCAGCATGATCTGCAACGGCAGTATCGTCGAAGACGGCGCCCACGTGGAAAGCAGTGTGCTCTCGCCGGGCGTGATCGTCAAATCGGGGGCGGTGGTGCGTGAATCGATCATCCTGACCGACAGCGTCATCGAAAGCGGCGCCGTTGTCGAACGCGCCGTCATTGACAAACGCGTGCGCGTCGAGTCGAACGCCCGCGTCGGCTGGGGCGTGAAGGAGCCGGAGATCCGCATCGCAGTTGTCGGCAAGAGCAGTATCGTTCCGGCGGGATACGTCGTCGAACCCGAAGGCGTGGTCGGCACCGATGTCATCCCCTCCGACTATCCCGAACCAATCGTGCGGGCAGGACAATTCATCGAAACACGGAGACAACCCAATGAAATTTGAACGTTCAGGCGGCATCCTTCTTCATCCCACCAGTCTGCCTGGTCCTTACGGCATCGGCGACCTCGGTCCGCAGGCATATCGTTTTGTGGACTGGCTCGCCTCCAGCGGCTGCAAACTCTGGCAGGTGCTTCCCCTCGGTCCCACCGGCTACGGCGACTCGCCCTATCAGTGTTTTTCCGCTTTCGCCGGCAACCCCTACCTCATCAGTTTCGACGCGCTGATCGAAGATGGATTATTGACCCCGCAAGATTTTGCGGACATGCCAGCCTTCGACGCCTCGCGCGTGGACTTCGGCCTGCTCATCCCCTGGAAACTTGGTCTTCTGCAAAAGGCTTTTTCCCGCTTCCCCTCCGCGCCCGAAGCCTTGCTCGCCGAATACAAAAAATTCTGCAAACAAAACGCCTCCTGGCTCGAAGATTACGCCCTCTTCATGGCGCTCAAGGAGGCGCACGGCGGCGGCGCATGGAACGAATGGAGCGAAGACCTTCGCAAGCGCAAGCCTGCCGCCCTGAAGAAAGCCCGCGCCGACCATGCAGAAGGCATCCAGCGGCACTGTTTCCACCAGTTTATCTTCTTCCGTCAATGGCGCAGACTGCGCGAATATGCCAACGCGCGCGGCATCAAAATCATCGGCGACATTCCCATCTTCATCGCCTACGACAGCGCCGACGCATGGGCAAACGCCGAACTCTTCTTCCTCGGCGAAGACAGCCTGCCCACCGTCGTCGCAGGCGTCCCGCCCGATTACTTCTCCGCCACCGGTCAACTCTGGGGCAACCCGCTCTACCGCTGGAAGGTTCACAAAGAGACCGGTTACGCCTGGTGGCTGGAGCGTTTCCGTTCCACGCTCAGCCTGGTGGACATCGTTCGGCTGGATCACTTCCGCGGCTTTGCCGGCTATTGGGAAGTGAAATTTGGCTCACCCACCGCCGAGCATGGACGCTGGGTGAAGGGTCCCGGCGCCGATTTCTTCCGCACGATGAACAAAGGCTTGCTGAAGGGCAAAGACTCCAAACTTCCCATCATTGCCGAAGACCTGGGGTTGATCACGCCCGACGTGGTGAAACTGCGCGACGATTTCGACCTGCCCGGTATGCGCATCCTGCAATTTGGCTTCGACAGCGCGAAAAATCCCTTTTTGCCGCACAATTACATTCCCAACTGCGTGGCATACACCGGCTCGCACGATAACGACACGGCGCTGGGCTGGTACAACACCGCGCCGGAGCACGAGAAGGATTTTGCCCGCCGCTACCTGCGCGTGGACGGAAGCGACTTTTCTTGGGACCTGATTCGCGGCATCTGGTCGTCGGTGGCGGTCTTTGCCATCACCCCCATGCAGGATGTGCTGAGCCTCGGCTCCGAAGCCCGTATGAACTTCCCCTCCAAATTGGGCGGCAACTGGGAATGGCGCATGCGCGAATCAGACCTGTCCCCGCACCTGGCGGGCAGGCTCAAAGAGTTGAACGAACTCTACCTCAGGTAACTCACCTTGCGCAAAACGCCCGAAGGCGGCAGGAACGGTAGTATCTCTGGGACTTACGCGTAATCGGCGTTCTCTAACGCCAATTACCTGTCCAGCGCGTTGGAGAACGCACTCTACGCAAAGTTTTGCGTAAGCCCTAATCTCGATTGTTGTGTAAATGTGGCGCGGGATTAATCTCGCGGTACAGCCGCCTTTTCCTTAGAGAGTGTTTTATAAATGGGGATTGACCGCAGATGAACACGGATGAACACTGATTCTGAAGAAAAACGAGATGAAATTAATTTGTAAATCCAATTTCAGTGCTTCA
>DAOUBY010000231.1:0-3520 GCA_034432325.1 Anaerolineales bacterium | reverse complement strand
AGATCACAAAAACCCTGCGTAACTTGCGCTCTCTAGCGCAAATTCGGCGGTAGAGACCGCCAAATACGCGCTTTCGTGAAGTACTGAATTTCGTACTGCGAGATTAATCTCGCACCACTTTTACACAAAAATCGAGATACTATCCTTTACCTTCTTCCACCCAAACGCCAGCATGAAGAAGGCTGTCGCGGTCAGCACAATCGCCGCGCCGGAGGCGATGCTCAGGTAAAAGGACAGGTACAAGCCGATGACGCCCGAAAGAGAAGCAAAGACCGCAGCCAGAATCATCATCGTGGAGAGACGGGTCGTGAGCAGGTAGGCGGTGGCGGCGGGGGTGACGAGCATGGCGACCATCAACGCCACACCCACCGTCTGGAGCGACACCGCCACAGTCACAGCGATGAGCGCCAGCAGGAGGTTGTTGAGCAGCCCCACCGGCAGGCGCAGGGTGGCGGCAAGGACCGGGTCGAAGGACAGGGTCATGAACTCCTTGTAGAAGGCGAAAACCGCCAGCAGGACGAGCCCGCCGAAGATGAGAATCAGCCACAGGCTGTGGGTCGAAACGCTGAGCACATCGCCGAAGAGGAAGTGGGACAGGTCCACGGCGTAACTTTTGACGGTGGAGATGAGCGCAATGCCGAGGGCGAACATCCCCGCAAAGATGATGCCGATGGCGGTATCTTCCCTGATTTCGGCGTTGCGGCTGATGGCGCCGATGCCCAGCGCGGCAAGGACGGCGGTCCCCAACGCCCACCAGAACAAAACATCCCGTGAACCGCCGCTGATGAGATAGCCCAGTGCGATGCCCGGCAGAATGGTATGCGCCAGCGCGTCGCCGAAGAACGCCATGCCGCGCAGGACGACGTACGTGCCGACCACCGCGCAGATGACGCCGACAAGGACGGCGGCGATCATGCCGCGCTGCATGAATTCATAGGAAAGAGGGCGGAGAAGAAAATCAATGAACATGGTCATGTTCCCCTTCGTCACAGCAACTATCCACGCTCAGGATGGTCTGCCCGTCAACGGGTTTGAGCCTGCCGCCATAGGCTTTGAGCAGGTTATCGGTGTGCAAAACGGAGGACGGTTCGCCAAACGCCACCAGCCGATGGTTGAGGAGCAGGATGCGGTCGAAGTGAGCCTCCGCCTGGTCGAGATCGTGCGTGGCAACCATCACGGTGACGTTTTCCCTCTTGAGGCGGTCGAGCAGATCGAGAATTCCCTCCTGCGAAGGAGTGTCCAGCCCGGTCAGCGGTTCGTCCATCAGCATCAGTTCGGCTTCCTGCGCCAGCGCGCGCGCGATGAACATGCGCTGCTGCTGCCCGCCGGAAAGTTGACCGATCTGACGCGAGGCGAGGCTGGCAAGGTCAACCGTTTCGAGCGCACGGCGGACGTGTTCCCAATCCCTCTTACGGGGCCAGTTGAACGGACCGAGTTTGGCGGAACGCCCCATCATCACCACGTCGGCAACGGTGACCGGAAAGTTCCAGTCCACCTGCGAGCGCTGAGGGATGTAGCCGATGCACACATGTCTGCCCGGCGTCGAGCCGAAAATCTTCACCTCGCCGGAGGTCGGCGGCAGAACGCCCGCCACCGCCTTGATGAGGGTGCTTTTGCCCGCGCCGTTCGGTCCCACAATCGCCACGCGCTCCCCCACATGCAGGTGAAAGGTGACGTCCTCGAGGGCGGCGCGTCCATTGTAGCGGACAGTGAGCTGTCTCACGTCCAAAATGGGCTGGTCGGGCTGGTGATGGGTGTGCGGGTACATAAGATTCCTTAATGTTGCTGCGAGGAGGGCGCCGCCCGACGAAGCAATCTCCAGTTCAATTGGGGGATTGCTTCGCAGCGCAGAGCGCCGCCTGCAATGACATCTACTTGAGCGCCTCGACAATCAGCGTCACATTGTGCTTCATCATGTCGAGATAGGTCGCGGCGGGAGCGCCCTCGGTCAACGATTCCAGATGCAGGTCGGTGACGACTCTTACGCCGGTCTCTTCGGCAATCTGCCGCGCCAGCGCCTCATTGTCCGAAGCATCCAAAAAGATGGCAGGCGCGCCGCTGGCTTTGATCTGCCCGATCAAGGCGGTCATTTGGGCGGCGGAGGGCGATGCGCCCGAACTGAAACTCTCGATGACCGTGCCTGCAATTGTAAAGCCATACCGCCCGGCGAAGTACCCCAGCGCTTCGTGATTGGTCACCAGCAAACGCCTCTCCGGCGGAATCTGCGACACCTGTTCGACGATCCACGCATCGAGGTCCTTCAACTCCGCGATATACGTCTCCGCATTGGAGCGATAGACCGCCTCGCCAGCGGGATCGAACGCAATCAGCCCATCGCGGATGTTTTCCACGTAGCGGATGACGAGGTTCGGGTCGAGCCACATGTGCGGATCGCCCGCTTCATGTTCGTGACCTGCGCCTGAGTCTGCCTCCCCGGCATGTTCCTCCATGTGATGCGGTTCGATCCCCTCCGAAGCCGTGACGATCATGCGCTCGCCCCCGGCATTTTCGAGCAGGGTTTCGAGGAAGTGTTCGTAATCCACGCCGTTGACGATGAGCAGTTTGCTGTCTGCAATCTTTGCCGTGTCCTGTGGGGTGGGCTGGTAGGCGTGCGGGTCCGCGCCAATGGGGAGCAGGGAGTCCACCGTCAGGCGGCCGCCGGCAACGTTGCGGGCGATGTCTGCCAGGAAGGTGGTGGAGGCGAGAACGACCGGGCGGCGGTCAACGCTCTGGGAGGCGGAGCCGCAGGAGGTCAGGAAAAGAGCCGACAGGATGGAAAGTCCAAAAATGGTATTGATAATCTTTTTCATTTAGCGCCTCGATTTTTTATCCCCCACCGAAACCGATGAGGGAGGGTTGAAACTTACCGGCAGTTCTGGCAAATGCCGAATAACTGAAGCCAGTGTTCTTTGATTTGGTAGCCTGTCCGTTGAGAGATGACGTTTGTCAGCGCTTCGAGGTCGTCGCCCTCGAAGAACTCCACCTGCCCGCAGTTCTGACAGAGCAGGAGGTGTTGATGCCCCGTGCCGGCGGAGATGAACGCCTGGCATCCCTGCGGCTGGTGCACGCGCTGGATGAGGTGAAGTTCCTCCAGTTTTTCGAGCGTGCGATAGACGGTGACCAGCCCCAGAGCGGGGTATTTTTTGCGCGCCAGGTCGAAGACCTGAAGAGGCGAGAGGGCGCGCGTGGAGGTTTGCATGGTTTCGACCACAGCGCGGCGCGCCCCGGTGAGACGATAGCCGTTTTCTTGGAGTTGGGTGAGCCAGGGGGTGTCAGTCATGGCGTTCTCTCGCTGAAAATCAGCAGGTCGCGAAAACTCTCGGCGGTAGTGACCGTCACAAAACGCCTTCGCGAATTATTGAAAATGATTTTCAATGTCGAATTATACGAAAAAGAGGCAGGATGTCAAGGCTGCGCCCCGACCTCAGTATGGTTTTCTCAAAGTCTGGTTTCAGGCTAAAAAACAAACAGGATAGACAGGATTTCAGGATAAGCCGCGCGCAAAGCAGGGCGAAAACAT
>DAOUBY010000230.1:0-4031 GCA_034432325.1 Anaerolineales bacterium | reverse complement strand
TCTGAAGAAAAACGAGATGAAATTACTTTGTAAATCCAATTTATCTGTGTTCATCTATGGTTGGAACATGAATTTCAAAACACTCTCTAAGAGCCAACAATGCTCTGTTGCAACGATGTTTTTTGAAGCGTACGGGGCGTTCTCCAACGCCCGAAGTTGCGCTGGAGAACGCAAAATACGCGCAAACAAGTCAAGAGCCAGAAACAATCAAACCTTCGACCTTTGACCTTTGACTCTTTACAACACCTTCGTCATCTGCAGCCCAAGATTCGCGCCCTCCAGCGCGCTCTGCGATCCCATCACCGCCAGCGCATCAGACTGCGCCGCTTTCTCCAGCGCCTCGCCGAAAGCGATGAAATCCTCACCGTTGGCGGAGAGCACTTCCTCGCGAATTTCCTGCCGCATTTCGTCCGTGCGCCCCGTCAGATACCGCATCATCGAAGTGTAGCCCTTCGCGTCGGGCAGTTGATAGGCATCCAGGTCGCCGATGGCGGCAATGATGGCTTTGGTCAACTCCTTGTCGTTGAGGCGCGAAGTATCGAGACTTTTGAGGAATGCCCCTGCCTTGTCGTAATTTTCGATGGTTGCAGCGACGTTCGGGTCACGGTACGAGAGGAACGTGAACACGCCCGAAGCGTCATCGAACGACGAGAAGCCGCCATACGCGCCTCCCTGCACGCGGATTTTTTCCCACAGATACGCCATTTGCATGTACCCGTTCACCACCAGCGCCGAGCCGTCGTACTCGTACCCCAGTTCGTACAGGTTCGCGCCCTTGCCCACATAGTTGACCTGCGCAGGGATGACCAGACCCTCCTTGTGAGGGGCGGGTTCAAAGTTGAAATGAAAAGTTCGGAGGTCCCTGGCGGGAAGCGCGCCGAGGAAATCTTCCAGTTGAGGCTTGAAGGCGTTCCAGTTCGCCGCGTCGAGCGTGACGTTGCACAACAGCGCCTTGCGGTTGACCAGCGCCTCGCGCATCGCCTCCAGTTTTGCCAGCACAGCCGGCCAGTCCTTCACGATTTCCTTTTCCAACTCACGCAGAGCAAACAGATACCCGATGCCGCTCATCTGATCCTGCGCCCAGCCCGCCTCGCTGAATTGCGCGTTCAGCCGCTTGTTGGTGAAGACGTGTCCCATCGGCACGAGCATGGTCTCCACTTCCGCCTTTTCCTCGAGGACGATCTGCTTGAACCTTTCCCTGTCGTCGAACTTTGCCGTGAGCAGGATGTTGCGCAGAATGTTCAGCAACTCAGACGCCTGAGCCGTCGTTGCTTTGCCGCGCAGGAACAATTGGGTCACGCTCTTTCTGGACCCGAACACTGCCGCGGCGACCGATTCGCTTCGGATTCCGCCTGTGCTTTTTCCGATGCGCTGTGCGAGTTTGACGTAGTCTTCGGTTTCGGTGCCCATTTCGAGCAGAGCGCGCCCGAAGACCTCCGTCAGCGGGAGCAGGTCTTGCGGCAGGGCGTGCAAATCGAAGCCGAGGTCGAGATAGACGATGCCGTTGGTGAACAGGTCGTGATACAAGACTTGGGTCTCTTGCGCTGCCATCACTTCGATGGGAATGGTCTTGCTCTGCCTGTCGAGGTCTTCGAGTTTGAGGGTGGGGAGTTTGGCGAGCGCTTCGGGCGAGTCGGGAGTCTCCTGCCGCTTCTTGAGTTGACGGGTGTTTTCGACAATTTGGGCAAGCTGTTCCTCCGTCAGCGATTCGCGGAGTTTCGCCAGCCGGGTTTGCTCCTCCTCCTCGAAACGGCGGCCCAGTTCCGGGTCCGGTTTGAGGCGCAGGGTCGTCCGATGGGGGTTGTTGAGCAGGCAGGTCTCGATGAGTTTCTCGAAGTAGCGCTGGTCGTTGGCGAGCCGCGATTTGACGGCTTGAAGCGGCGCTTCAAAGGCGAGCAGTTTGAAGGGGTCGTCGTCGTAGAGCCAGGTGGAGAGGGCGCGGAGCATGAGGGCGATGCCGCGCGGGAAGGAGCCGGTGTTGTTTTCGCGCAGACGGAATTCGATGGTGTTGAGCGCGGCGGCGGTCATGTCGGGGTCAATGCCCTCGCGGACGAGGCGTTCGAGCGTGTCGAAGATGAGTCCTTCGACTTTCTTCGCGTCGCGGGCGCGCGTGCCTTTGAGCCCGGTGGAAAAGATCATCTGACGAATATCGCCTTCGAGACCCAGCCCCGTCAGGTCTTCGCCGAGTCCGGAGTCGAGCAGCGCCTTTTTGAGCGGCGAGGCGGGCGTGCCGATGAGGATGTGGGCAAGGATGCGCAGGCTGAAGTTCATCAGCGGGTCGGTGGTTTCGGGCAGCGCCCAGTTGACGGTGAGGTAGTGTTTCTTTTTGATGTCGGTATCCTGTCCGGCGTCGTAGGCGTATTGCACTTTTTTCGGGCGCTTGAAGGGCTTCTTCAGCGGAATCTGCGATTTGACGCGCAGTTTTTTATAGGGCTTGAGGTAGCCTTCCATGAGTTTGAGGCGCGTTTCGGGGTCGTCGTTCCCGTAGAAGAAGATGAAAGCGTTGGAGGGATGGTAGTATTTTTCGTGGAAGGCTTTGAAGTTTTCGTAGGTCAGTTCGGGGATGTGACGCGGGTCGCCGCCGAAATCCACGCCGTAAACGTGTTTGGGAAAAAGCGAGTTGATGACCTTCGTCTCCAGCACACCCTCGGGGGACGAATACGCGCCCTTCATCTCGTTGAAGACCACGCCCTTGTAGGTCAGCGGCTGCGAGGGGTCTTCCAGTTCATAGTGCCAGCCCTCCTGCATCAGCGTCTGTTCCGAGATGAGCGGGTGGAGGACGGCATCCATGTACACGTCAATCAGGTTGTAAAAGTCCTGCACGTTCTGGCTGGCAACGGGATAACAGGTTTTGTCGGGATAGGTGAAGGCGTTGATGAAGGTCGCCAGCGAACCTTTGAGCAATTCCACGAACGGCTCCTTGACGGGGTATTTTTCCGAGCCGTTCAGCACCGAATGCTCGATGATGTGCGCCACGCCGGTCGAGTCTTTCAGCGGCGTGCGGAAGTTGATCGAGAAAACCTTGTTCTCGTCGTCGTTGATGATCGAGAGCAGGCGCGCTCCCGTGCGTTTGTGAACGTACAACCTTGCCGTCGAGTTCAACTCGGCGATGGTCTCTTCCCTTATCAAGCGAAACGCTCTGGACATGCTGATCTCCTGTTTGTGTTTTCGGATTTATAGAATTGCTCTTGAAAAATTATCACAACCGCGAAGATTTTGTGGCGCGACATTCATGTCGCTTTAAGTTGCGGAATGAATTCCGCGCTACGCTTCACCGCTAAATTTTTTGCGCAGCTCGTCAATGGCAATTTTATTCCCTTTTTCGTCCTCATACAGCCACGCCGCCCAGCCATTGACGGGCGCGCCGTTCGACAACGCTTTTGCCACACCGTGAATCGAGCCGCTGATTTTTCCGCACTTGATGTGACCATTTGCCAGGATTTTCGCCTTCAAACCCTTTTCCGCAAAATACAGACTCTGCCCCGGCGCCAAAATTCCGCTCTCGACCAGCGCTCCAAACGGGACCCGAGCCTGCTTCGGCTTCCCAACCTTCACCGCCTCCGAATCCGCTTCTGCCGCCGCCTCGATGCGCTTTTGCGCAATGCGGATGTACTTCTTCTCCCGCTCGATGCCGATGAAATGACGCCCGAGTTTCTTCGCCACCAGGCCGGTCGTGCCTGAACCGAAGAACGGATCGAGCACCACATCGCCGGGCTTCGACGAAGCCAGAATCACGCGGTAGAGCAGGGCTTCGGGCTTTTGCGTGGAATGCGCCTTTGCGCCGTTGACCCTGATCCGCTCTTTGCCTGTCGCCAGCGGAAGGCGCCAGTCGGAGCGCATTTGCAGTCCGTTTTCGCGGCTGTCGTCGTTCAGGGTTTTCAGCGCATGGTGATTGAACGTGTATTTTGCCCCTTTCTTTTTCTGCGCCCAAATCAAAGTCTCGTGGGCGTTGGTGAAGCGCACCCCGCGGAAGTTGGGCATGGGGTTGGCTTTGACCCAAACCACATCGTTGAGAATCCAAAATCCCAGGT
>DAOUBY010000229.1:0-1996 GCA_034432325.1 Anaerolineales bacterium | reverse complement strand
GGTGGACATCCTGCTCGAAGCCAAGCCGCGCGACATCAACTCGGCGAAACTTATCGAGGACATGCTCGAAATCGAAGGCGTGCTGGGCGTTCACGACCTGCACATTTGGAGCCTCACGCAAAACCTGCGCACCATGTCTGCCCACATCCTCACCGCCGACCTGCCCATCAGCGCCGGGGCAGACATTCAGCGCCAGGTCAGCGAGATGGTCTCCCGCCGCTATAATATCGCCCACGCCACCCTCCAACTGGAATGTGTGGACTGCCTGCCCGATTCGATGTACTGCGACCTGTGCGAACCCCTCCCCGCAGAGGCGGATTACGCCTCACACCCCGCCGACGCCTGATTCTGCTCCCTCAACTTTTCTCCACCCTGAACCTTTCATGGCAAAGATCATCCTACTGAAAATCTGGCGGTTGTTCCCAGCGTGGCTGCAAGCAGTCGCCTCGCGCCTCATCCGCCCGCTGTTTCAGGTCTTTGCCGCGGCGGTGATCTTCGACGCCCAAAAAAGGATTCTGCTCGTCAAAACCACCTATAACCGCTTTCACCCCTGGGGACTCCCCGGCGGCAGTCTGGAATACGGCGAGACTGTGGAAGACTCGCTCCGCAGGGAAATTTGGGAGGAGACCAGCCTGCAGGTGGAGATTGACCGCCTGCTCATCGTGAAGACATGGGCGCCCGACCGCGTGGGCTTTTACTATCTGTGCAGAATCACGGGCGGCGTCTTTCAGCCCAGCGATGAAGTCTCCGAACTGGCATACTTCCCTCCCGATGCCCTGCCCGATGTCCGCGCGGAAGACAGGGCTTTGATCAAACAAATCTACCATTACAGCGCAAGGTAGGCGGACGTTAGAGAACATCCGCCTGCGCGAGGAGCGTAAGAGATGCTCTCTAGCGTCAACTTTGCGCTGTAATACTACGAAGAGGTTGTTTATGAACTGGCTTGAAGTTTCTCTGACGGTGGACGGCGAACTTGCCGAAGCCGTGGCGGATGTGCTGGCGCGCTTTGCCCCCAACGGCGTGATGACCGAGCAGGGCGTCACCTACAACGACGCCGAAGACGCCGGCACGCCGATCGGTCCCATCACGGTGCGGGCGTATCTGGAAGTGAACGAACGTTTGGAAGAGACGCGCCAAAAACTGGAAGAGGCTCTTTTTTATCTGGGGATGATCCGCCCTTTGCCCGCTCCGTCCTACCGGCAGATCGCGGATCAAAACTGGATGGAAGCCTGGAAGCAGCACTACAAGCCGATTCCCATCGGACGGCGGATTCTCATCCTCCCCGCGTGGATGGACTCTCCCGACCCAAGCCGCATCCCCATCAAAATTGACCCCGGCATGGCGTTCGGCACAGGCACACACCCAACGACGCAATTGTGTTTGGAGTTGATGGAAAGTGCGTTCGAGGAAAGAGGGATGAGGAAAGATTCTTTCGTCCTTCCTCTTTCTTGTATTGACGTTGGCTGCGGCTCCGGTATCCTTTCCATCGCCGCGCTGAAACTGGGCGCAAAAGAAGTGTTGGGCGTGGATATTGACCCCGACTCCATCGTGAACGCGCGCGAGAACGCACAGGCAAACGGGGTGGGGGAGGGACTGATCCTCGGCGTGGGGTCGGTGGGAGAAATCCTCGAGGGGAAGTTCGCCCTGCGGTCTGCGCCGCTGGTGGCGGCGAACATCCTTGCGCCGGTCATTGTCCGTCTGTTCGACGCAGGGCTGGCAGACCTGGTCGAAGCCGGCGGCGCGATCATCCTGAGCGGGATTCTGCAAGAGCAGGAGGAAAGCGTCATTGAGGCGGCGCAGGCAAAAGGTCTGAGAATGACCGAGCGCAGACAGATGGGCGATTGGGTGGCGCTGACGATGAGGCGGTAAGTCTGCACCAAGCCTCCGTATGTCCGATGGTTTGTAACGTATGGCTTTCTCATTATCGCTTGCGCCGCTTTGTTTAACAGGATAGACAGGATAAACAGGATGTTTTCGCCCTGCTTTGCGCGCGGCT
>DAOUBY010000228.1:0-6947 GCA_034432325.1 Anaerolineales bacterium | reverse complement strand
GGTGGGACTTCTGCTCGAATACCACAACCTGCGCCGCGAATATGAGACGTACACCCAGGCGCAATTGCTCGTCGGCATGTGCATGGACAACCGCAAACATCTGCACATCCCCGATAACTTCGCCTACATCATCCGCGCGGGAGGGGCAAATTTGCGGTACAGCGAGTTCAAGGTCTCGTATGCCATTGCGGTGGGAGGCGTGAAGAGCATCGCGTTGATCGGTCACAACCAGTGCGGCATGGTCAACCTTGCGGCGCGCAGGGAAATCTTCATTAAGGGATTGGTGGAAAATGCGGGCTGGGAGCGGGAATGGGCGGAACAGCACTTCATGCACTTTGCCCCCATGTTCGAAATCGGCAATGAAGTGGATTTTGTGCTGAGCGAAGCCAAACGGCTGAGATTGCGGTATCCCAAAATTCAAGTTGCGCCGTTGCTGTACAAAGTGGAGGACAACCTGCTGTATCAGGTGCGGGAAGGCGCGTTGAATCGTTCTTCGTAGAGATTAAAAAAAAGACCCGTACAGCGCGGCGCGTACGGGTCGCGAGGGCGCTTATGGACGCCTAATGGATAAGCCCCAGTTTCTTCCCGGCTTCGCCGATGACTTCCATGGCGCGTTCGATCTCGCCCGGCTCGTGCGCGGCAGTGACGGTGGCGCGCAGGCGGGCAAGCCCTTCGGGGACGGCGGGAGAAACGACCGGCAAAACGAAGACATCGTTGTGCTGGCATTCGCGCGTCATGGCAAAGGCGGTGTTGTCGTCGCCGCACAGCACAGGGACGATGGCGGTTTCGGTGAGCATGGTGTCGAAGCCCATGCTCTTCAGCCCACCGATGAATTGTTTGGTGTTCTGGTTCAGGCGTTCGATGCGCCAGGGTTCGTCGAGGATGACCTTGAAGGCTTCGTTGGCGGCGGCGGCTTGAGCCGGCGGCAGGGCGGCGGAGAAGATATAGGCGCGGCTGGCGTGACGCAAATAGGTGATGATGTCTTTGCTGGCGGCGACATACCCTCCCACCGAGGGAATGGTCTTGCTCAACGTGCCCATCTTGATGTCTATCGCGCCGTACATGTCGAAGTGTTCCTCGATGCCCGTGCCCCTCTTCCCCAGCACGCCCACCGAATGCGCTTCGTCAATCATCAGCCAGGCGTTGTACTTTTTGCACAACTCCACCATCTTCGGCAGGTCAATGATGTCGCCGTCCATGCTGAAGACCGAATCGGCGATGACCAGTTTGGCGACCTCGGGCGGGGCGTTGCGGAGCAAACCCTCGAGGTGTTCCATGTCGTTGTGACGGAAGCGGCGGAACTCCGCGCCGGACATCAGACAACCATCCACGATGGAAGCGTGATTGAGTTTATCCGAGAAGACGTAATCGCCGCGCCCCATCAGCGTGGAAACGACGGTCAGGTTGGTGGCGTAACCGGAAGAATAGGTGATGGCGGCTTCGGCATGCTTGAAGTGGGCAATGGTCTCTTCGAGTTCGTTGTGAATCGTCAGCGTGCCAGCCAGCGTGCGCACGCCGTTCGTCCCCGTGCCGTACTTATCCACCGCTTTCTTGGCGGCTTCGTTGATGCGCGGATGATTGATCAACCCGAGGTAACTGTAGGATGCGTACATTCCCATTTCGCGCCCGTTCACACGCACTTTCATGCCGGGCAATATTTCGGTCACCGGCTGGTTATAAAAATACAGCCCATTCTCTTGAAGCCGGCTGACCCGCTCGGCAAACGCCTTGATGCGGCGGGTCACAGCGTCATCGGTATGATTTAAATCCATTCGTGTTCCTCCGGGAAAATGTGGGGGGAAGTGTAGCAGAGGGAAAAGGTTCTGTCCAGTTACAGAGACACAGGCTTGCCCGTCCGCGCCGATTCGAGGAAGGCAGAGATGACCGCCACATTGGCGCGGCTGTCTTCCAGCGTGACGCGCGGCGTCCTGCCGAGCAGGATGGCGTCCGCCATGTCTTCCACCTCGCCGCTGTACAATTCGATGCCCTTGATGGTAATGGTCTCGATGCGCTCACCCCGCGTCAGGTAGATTTTCTCGGCAATGCCGGGCTTGAACGGATGGGGGATGTTCAGCGTCCCTTCGCTGCCGACAATTTCCATGAAGGCGTGAAAGGGAATGACAAAACTCGAATCGAACTGCGCGATGACGCCGCCCGCGAAGCGCATCTGCCCGACGAACGTCTCGTCGATTCCGGTCGGACCTGTGACCTGCCAGCCAAACACCTCAAGCGGTTCTCCGCCGGCAACGGTGCGCGCGTAACTGATGGGATAACAGCCCACGTCCCAAATGCTCCCGCCGCCCCATTCGGGCTTCAGGCGCACGTCCCCTTCGCGGGTGAGGACAAAGGTGAAAGAACCGCGAATCAATTTCAAGGCGCCGAGGGAACCGCTTTGGACGATTTCCTGCGCTTTGAGCGTCTGCGGATGGTGGCGGTACATGAACGCCTCCGCCACGATGCATCCATGTTTGCGCGCCGCCTCGCGGATGGCGTCCACTTCCTCCACGCTCAGGGCGAGCGGTTTTTCGCACAGCACATGCTTGCCCGCCTGCACGGCTTTGATCGTCCATTCGGCGTGCAGGTGGTTGGGAAGCGGGTTGTAGATGACGTCAATTTCGGGGTCGGCGAGCAGCGCCTCATACGAACCGTAGGCGCGCGGAATCTTTTTCTCTTTGGCGTAAGCGTCGGCGGTTGTCTGGGAACGCGAAGCCACCGCCAGCAGTTTGTTGCGCCGCGAAACTTGCAGCGGCGGGATGAGCGCGCGGTTGATGCGCGCCGTGGAAAGCAAACCCCAGTTCAACGCTTTGGACATCTCGCTCCTTCCAGAATGCGCAGGGGACGTTCTCTACCGTCGCCAATTTTGCAGAGAACGACAGTCCCCGCAAAAATCAGATATGGAAAAGAAGACAGCCGTCTGCGACGACTGTCCTTTATCTTATCACTCCTGCGGACAGAATTTACAACCCCGCCTCTCCGCCTCGACGATTGCCTGGTCGCTGGACCAGAAGAAGTTTTCCTCGCCGAGATGTTCCACCAGCCCGCCGCGTTTCATCATGGTGTAGGCGTTATCATGGATGCCCGCAAACATGAGCGTGCCGCCCTGTTTTTCGAGCCGTTCATCGAGGCGGTGAATGGCTTCGAGTCCGGCGGCGTCAATCAGCGGGACGCCGCGCATGGACAGGATGAGGGCATGGGTATCGCCCAGGTTTTGGAAGGCTTCGTTGAATTGTCCCACCGCCGCAAAGAAGAGCGGGCCCGTGAGGAAGGCAACCTTTACATGTTTGCATTTGCCGGTCGTTTGGATGCCCTTCTGCCGCAGGCGTTCCACGTCCACTTCCTGCACGTCAATATCGAGGGTGGCGATTTTGTTCAGGAAGACTGCGCCCGCCACGAATGAGCCTATGAGGATGGCTTGCGTCAGGTCGAGGGTGATGGTGGCGAGCATGGTGATGGTGAAGGCGATCATGTCCGTTTTGAAGCGTTTGCCGAAGATGAAGCGGATGGCGTGCCATTCGTTCATGCGCACGGCAGTGACCATCAGCACGCCTGCCAGCGCGGCAAGCGGAATGCGCGCCATGAAGGGGGCAAGCAGGAACATGGAGAGCAGCAGCCCAATGGCGTGAATGATGCTGACGAGGCGCGTCTGCCCGCCCGACTTGATGCCCACGCTGGTACGGGCGATGGCGGCGGTGGCAGGGACGCCGCCGAAGAACGGGATGAGCATGTTGCCTACGCCCTGCGCGATGAGTTCCTGATTGGCTTGCAGGCGGATGCCGGTCATGTTGGAGGCGACGGCGCCGCACAGCAGGGATTCGACTGCGCCGAGGGCGGTGATGGTCAGCGTGGGGGCGATGAAGTCGGGGAGGTTTGCCCAGGGGATGTGGGCAAGGCTGAGGCGGTCGGCGAGGAGCAGGGTTCGGGGGATGTCGCCGATGATTTTGACAGACCAGCCCAACGTCGAGGAAAGAAGCGTGGCGAGGATAATGCCGAGGAGCGAAGCGGGGAAGCGCGCATTCCACTTCGCGGGCCAGAGCAGCATGGTCAAGATGACGACGAGTCCGATGGCAATGGCGCGCCAGTCGGGCATAAATCCGCCGTGAAAGTAGCCGAGCAGTTTTTGTGCGGCGGTTTCGGCGGCTTGGGTTTTGACGCCGAGGAAATTGTCAATTTGACCGATGAAGATGATGAGGGCAATGCCCGAGGTGAAGCCGCTGATGACTGCCGAGGGGATGAAGGCGATGAATCTCCCCAGCCGCATGAGACCGATAATGAGCAGAAGCAAGCCCGAGAAGAAGCCCGCCACCCAAATCCCCTCCAGCCCGTAGCGGTTGGCAAGGACGATGAGCACGGCGGACATGGCGCCGGTCGGTCCGCTGATTTGATAGGGCGCGCCCGAAAGGAAGCCCATGACAAAGCCTGCCACGATGGCAGTGACCAGCCCGGCTGCGGCGGTTGCGCCGGAGGCAACGCCAAAGGCAAGCGCGAGCGGAAGGGCAACGGCGGCAACGGTGAGACCTGCAAGCAGGTCCTGTTGAAATTTGGCGAGCGAATAGCCCGTGAACTCGTCTTTGTAGAGACGAGCCAGAGAACGGCGAGGCATAGATTATTCTCCTAAAAAAATAGAAATTCAGTACTTCACGAAAGCGCGTATTTGGCGGTCTCTACCGCCGAATTTGCGCTAGAGAGCGCAAGTTACGCAGGGTTTTCGCGATCTATTGAAATTCACAAAGGCATCGTGCTTCCCCAAGGCGTCCTTTGTGTGAGGATGGGCGGTATTTTATCATAGCAATCTGGGAGGGATGGCGTTTCGATTACCACCCGGGGTGGTTTTCTCAAAATGCAAAAATCAGCCACAGATTCCCCGGATTATCGCGGATTGAGATTTGAATCTGTGAAAATCCGTGAAATCTGTGGCAAGAATTCTGCCAGCCCTTCGCGTCATCCTGCCATCTTCTTCAGTTCATCCTCGCCGATAATCTTCACCCCCAGCGCTTTTGCCTTCTCGAACTTCGAGCCGGGGTTTTCGCCCAGCACGAGGTAACTGGTCTTTTTGCTCACGCTGTCGGTGACCTTGCCGCCGTGCGATTCGATGAACGCCTTCGCCTCGTCGCGCGACCATGTGGGCAGCGTGCCGGTGATGACGAAGGTCAATCCGGCAAAGGTTCCGGAAGAACGCTCATTGGATGCAGGCTGCGACTTGGGCCACACCCCCGCCGCTTTCAACTTCTTCAACACCTTCTGGTTGGCAGGGCGCGCGAACCAGTCCACGATGCCCTCGGCAATGTTGGGACCGATGCCCTCGATTTGCTGAAGGTCATCCACGCTGGCTTTGGAGAGCGCATCCAGATCGCCAAAGTGACTCGCCAGGTCTGCCGCGCTGACTTCGCCCACGCCGCGGATGCCCAGCGCGGCAATCAGGCGCGCCAGCGGGCGCGACTTGGACGCTTCGATGGCGGCAAGCAGGTTGTCGGCAATCTTGCCGGGCGGCTGTTTCTCGGTTTTGCGGTCCTTTTTGGTGACCGCTTCCAGAATATCCTCGCGGGTGAGGGTGTACAGGTCTGCCACGTCCTGGACTTTGCCCGCTTCGATCAACTTCTCGACGATTTTGATGCCCATGCCCACAATGTCCATTGCGCCGCGCGAGACGAAATGCTCCACGTTGCGAATCAACTGCGCCGGGCACGCCGCATTGACGCAATACCACGCCACCTCGCCCTCGAAGTGTTCCACCGGCTGACCGCAGGCAGGGCAGGTCTGCGGCGGTTTGAACTTTTTCTCCCTGCCGCTGCGCGCCTCCACCACCGGACCGATGACATAGGGAATCACCTCCCCCGCGCGTTTGACCAGCACGCGGTCGCCGACGCGGATGTCCTTTTCGGCAATGTAATCGAAGTTGTGCAGGGTGGCGCGTTCCACAATCACGCCGCCAATCTCGACCGGCTCCAGCACGGCATAAGGGGTCAGCACGCCGGTGCGCCCCACCGCCACGCCAATCTCTTTGAGCGTCGTCGTCACCTCACGGGCGGGGAATTTGAAGGCAATCGCCCCGCGCGGATCCTTGCCCACAAAACCCAGTTCGGCGGCCAGGGTCAAATCGTCAATTTTGATGACCATGCCGTCGGCTTCGTAGGGCAGTTCGTCGCGGCGGCGTTCCCACGTCTCAGTGTAGGCGATGGCTTCCTCCAGCGTATCGAACCGTTTCGCCACATCGGTGACCGGGAACCCCAACAACTTGAGATACTGCAAAATCTCCCACTGGCTGGCAGGGACGGCGCCGCCTTCCGCATGCACGATTTGATACACCAGCAGGGTAATCGGTCGTGAAGCCGTCAGCGCCGGGTCGAGTTGACGAAGCGAACCCGCCGCCGTGTTGCGCGGATTGAGATACGTCTTCTCGCCCGCTTCCTCCAGCCTGCGATTCAACTCTTCGAATTCCTTGATGGGAATGAACGCCTCGCCCCTGACCACCAAAACCTTCGGCACACTGATCGCTGACGACGGGGTACTGCTCACTGGCACACGCAGCGGAATCGCCCTCACCGTCCGCAAGTTCGCGGTGATGTCCTCCCCCACCTCCCCGTCGCCGCGCGTCGCGCCCTGAACGAAGAGACCTTCGTGGTAGTGAAGCACCACCGACAACCCGTCAATCTTCGGCTCGACGACGAACTTCGCCCGCTCCACGCGGTCGTCAATTTTGCGGATGCGCTCGAACCACGCCCGCGCCTCGTCTGCGCCGAAGGCGTTTGCCAGAGAAAGGATGGGAGCGGGGTGACGCACCTTCTCGAAACGGTCGGCAGGCTTGGCGCCGGCGCGCTGCGTGGGCGAATCGGGCGTCACCCAGTCCGGGTGGTCTGCCTCGATGCGTTTGAGTTCGTTCATCAGCCGGTCGAATTCCGCATCGCTGATGAGCGGCGCATCCAGCACATGATAGCGGTAATTGTGAAAAT
>DAOUBY010000227.1:0-6059 GCA_034432325.1 Anaerolineales bacterium | reverse complement strand
TCGAATTTCAAGATTCTGAATAGCGCCTTTTGGAATTCCTTTGTGTATTTCGTGTCCTTCGTGGATAAAGACCTTTTTGCAGTAGACTCATACGTTTAATTATGACACAATTATCCGATTTACGGTTAGAGTCCCAGCATTTCGCGTGTAGTTTTTAGTACCAATGGTTGAATTTCTTCGAGTTTTCCCGGTATATCCGCCCCTGCCGCGGCAGCATGCCCCCCGCCGTTGAAATGCTTCGCCACTTGTGAGACATCTATGCCCGGCTCCAATGCGCGCCAGGAAATCTTTACGTGATTGTCGTTTTGTTCGACGAAAATCATACCCACTTTGTTCCCGTCAATGGCGGAGATCAGGTTGATAAGGTCGGCGTCGTCGTTGCCGCCGTAGCCGGCGCGTTTGCGGTCTTCGATGGTCAGCGTTCCCCAAACGATGCCGTTGTCGTGCTGCATGCTGGAGAGCCCGGCGCCCCAGTATTTTGCCGCCGGGAAGGATTTTTTGACCAGCGAGCGCATGTACAGGTCTGGCATGTTTACGCCGGTTTCCATCAGCATGGCGCACTGACGAAGCGCCTCGGGGGTGGTGTTGGAGGTGCGGAAGCCAAGCGTGTCGGTGATGATGCCGGTCAGAAGCGCGGCGGCGATGCGTTTGGTGATGGCGAAGCCCCATTCCGGCAGGTGATTGGTGAGGATGGCGGCGGTCGCCACTTCTTCCGCTTCGATGAGGTTGATTTTTCCGTAACGCTCGTTGGTGACGTGGTGGTCAATGTTGATGTCGGGCTGACCGAAGTTTTCGAAGACTTTCCCCGTGCGTTTGAAGTCGGCGCAGTCCACAGTGATGAAGGTGTCGTACTCCCCGCCGGGAGCCTTGATGATGAGTTCGCTGCCTTCGAGGTGCCGGAAGGAGGCGGGGACGCCGTCTGCCAGCACCATCTGCACCGATTTGCCGGCGTCCATCAACGCCAGCCCCAGCCCCAGCAGCGATCCTATCGCGTCGCCATCGGGACGAACGTGCGATGCCACAATCACTTTGTTTGCTCTGGCGAGCCGTTCTTTGATTGCCCCTGTTGTTTCTTTATCCATGCCTGTTTTATCTCTCCCAGGACTTACGCAAAATTTTGCGTAGAGCGCGTTCTCTAACGCGCAGACTGGACAATCAACGTTAGAGAGCGTTGATTACGCGTAAGTCCTGTCTCCGTCATTTTTATCACAGAAGTAGCGTTACAACGGTTAAGAACATTGTAAGAGTTTATCGTTTTTTGTTTCTCAATTCCGCCAGAAGTTTTTCGATATGGTCGGCGTTTTCGGGGGTCATGTCCCAGTGAAAGCGCAGACGGGGAAAGGTACGCAGTTCGATGCGCGAGGCAAGAGTCCGCCGGATGAAACCGGAGGCAGCCTCGAGCCCGGCGAGAACGTCCTTGGAGCGCGAAACGCCCTCCACCGCCGAGACGAAAATATCCGCATACGCCAGTTCCTTATCCACTTTTACATCGGTGACGTAGATGAGGTGCAGGCGCGGGTCGCTGATCTCGCGGATGAGCATTTCCGAGAGTTCTTCGCGGATGCGGTCGGCAATGCGTTGAAGTCGTACACCGGACGGCATGTCTTATTCCTTATTCGAGGATATAACAGACCAGTTGATCGCCGATCTGAATATCCTTGAAGTTCTTGAAGCCGACGCCGCACTCGAAGCCCTGGCGGATTTCGCGCACGTCCTCTTTTTCATGACGCAGGGAAGTCATGTCGCCCTCATAGACGAGGTCGCTGCCGCGGTAGAGCCTGACCTTTGCATTGCGGCGCAGTTCGCCCTCGGTCACCCGGCACCCCGCCACTTTGCCGAACTTGGATGCGTTGAAAACCGCCAGCACCTGGGCGCGCCCGATGATTTTTTCCTTCACCACCGGTTCGAGCATGCCCTTGAGCGCCTTTTCGATGTCTTCGGTCATGCGGTAGATGATGTCGTAGAGGCGGATGTCCACGCCTTCTTTTTCGGCAAGGCGGCGGGCGGAAACATCTGCCTGGACGTTAAAACCGATCACAATGGCGTTGGAGGCGGAGGCAAGCATGATGTCGTTGTCGGTGATGTTGCCGGTTTCGGAGTAGATGATTTTGATGCCGATTTCGCCGCCGCCCAGTTTGTTCAGTTCCGAGACGATGGGATCGAGTGAACCCTGCACGTCTGCCTTGACAATGAGATTGAGTTCCTTCGCTTCGCCAGACTGAACGTTGGCGAACAAATCCTCCAGCGAAATCTTTTTCTTCGCCTGAGCCTGTTCCTTTGCGGCGTTCAGCCGTTCGGTGACGATGACGCGCGCCTCCTTTTCCGAAGGCACCACCTGGAACAAATCGCCGGCGGAGGGGACTTCGTTCAATCCCATCACCTGCACCGGCGTGGATGGACCCGCCTTTTTGACCGGCTTGCCGCGATAATCGGAAAGCGCGCGCAGTTTGCCGTAAGCCGTTCCCGCCACAACCACATCGCCCACCGAAAGCGTTCCGTTTTGGACGAGCAGCGTGGCGATCACGCCCTTGCTTTTATCCAACTGCGCTTCGATGACCGTTCCAATGACCTTGCCGGCCGGGTTGGCGTTGATTTGCATGTTATCTGCCACCAGCAGGATGGCTTCGAGCAAATCATCCACGCCCTGTTTGAGTTTGGCAGAGACCGGGATGACCATGGTGTTGCCGCCCCATTCATCCGGCACCAGTTCCTGCTCGGCAAGTTGTTTTTTGACCAGTTCCGGGTTGGCGTTCTCCTTGTCCACCTTGTTGAGCGCCACAACGATCGGCACACGCGCCGCCTTGGCGTGGGCAATGGCTTCCTTCGTCTGCGGCATGACGCCGTCGTCTGCCGCCACGACGAGGATGACGATATCCGCGCCCTGGGCGCCGCGCGCCCGCATCTGCGTAAAGGCGGCGTGACCGGGCGTATCCAGAAACGTAATCAAACGCCCCTTCATCTCCACCTGGTACGCGCCGATGTGCTGGGTGATTCCGCCCGCCTCGCCCGCCGCCACATTCGTCTGACGGATGGCATCCAGCAGGCTGGTCTTGCCGTGATCCACATGCCCCAGAATGGTCACCACCGGCGGACGGGGCTTCAACTTTGATTTGTCTTCGTCTGCAATCATGCGCCGCCAGAGCGGAATTTCCCCGGTCTCCACTGCCGCTTCTTCCACGACTTCCGGAACCGCCTCCAACCCATATTCCCCCACCACAATCGCGGCGGTATCGAAATCCACCGACTGGTTGATGGTTGCCATCACCCCGTTCGCCATCAGTTTTTTGATTAAATCAATGGGGCTTTTGCCGATCTTCTGCGCCAAATCGCGCACAACAATACTGCCCGGTAGTTCGATCTTGTTTCCGTTATTGCTCATGGGACCACCTCCACAAAAAGTACAAACTGAATACCGCAGGCAAAACGCCTGCACACAAGCGGGTCCCATGAATGTTCGAACGATTACATGGTTACCCGCCGTCCCCCGCCGGCTCTGCCTCGGAGGGCAAAGCCTTCATAAAGTTTTCCAGCTCGGCGCGCTCCTGCGGTGAAATTGTCGTTTTCAAGGCATGAGCGAGCGCGCCCTTCAAGCCTCGCTCCCAGCACTCGCGGCGGTCATGCAGATAGGCGCCGCGCCCGGCGAGTTTGCCGGTCGGGTCAATCTGCACACCCTGGGCTGTCCGCACAATGCGGATCATCGTCCGTTTGGGCAGGACTTCACGGCAGCCCACGCACGTCCGCTGGGGCACATGCTTCACACGCTGGACAGGTTTCTTTTTAGGCACCTTCGGTCTCGCGCAAAGGTTTACCAGTCCTCGCCGAAGTCATCGCCGCCGCGTTTATGCTTCTTGCGGCTGACCACTTCGCCAAGTTCTTCGTCAAACTCGAGCGCCACGCCCTTCTTCTTGCCTTTCTTGCCTTTTTTCTTGTCCTTCGACTCGTCGTCATCGTCTGCGGCGGCGGTTTGGAAGATTTCCGGCTTGATGGAGAAGAGTTCGTCGAGCGAGACGCCGTCCTTGTGACCTTCGTCCTCTTCCTCTTCGATGGCTTTCTTCGCCTCTTTCTTCGCCGCAGCCTGCTTCTCGGCAGCAGGCGTTTCCGCCGCCGGAAGTTCAGCCGCCGCTTCTGCCGCAGGGGCGGCTTCTGCCTCGGGTGCAGGAGCAGGTTGCGGTTCGGCAGGAGGCGGTTCGGGGAAGGTCAGCGCGGCAAGGGCTTCTTCGATGTTCTGAATGGCTTTCGGTCCGATGCCGGGCAGTCCCAGCACGCTGTTGGGGTCGAGTTTCATTTTGACCATCAGGTTGCCGACGGTTTCGATGCCGGCTTCTGTCAGAATGTTACAGACGTGTTCCTTGATGCCTGCCTGGTCGAGCGGCATGGAGAACGCCGCGGCCGGCACGCCTGCCTGCTCGGCAAGAGAGATGTTGCCTTCCGCCACGCGCACCGCTTCGGCTTTCATTTCGCTGGTGCGGCGCTCCACACGGTCAATGAACTTGGCGAGCATGTCGTATTCTTCGGGCGTGACGGGCTTGCCTTCCGCCTTTTTGGCGAGGATTTCCTCGACAGCAGGGATGGATTCGACCGCGTTGGGCAAAAGGGCGGCAAGTTCGGGATCGTTTTGCAGTTTGACGACGGTATCTGCCGCGGCTTCGACAACGGATTTGATGTCAATGCGCCAGCCGGTCAGTTTGGCGGCGAGGCGCGCGTTTTGTCCGTCGCGCCCGATTGCCAGGCTCAACTGGTCTTCGCCCACCACAACGGTGGCGGTGCGCGCGCCTTCCGAGTCGGCGAGGTAGACGCCGGTCACGCGCGCCGGGCTGATGGCTTTGGTAATGTACACCATCGGGTCGGGATGCCATTCGATGATGTCAATTTTTTCGTCGTGCAGTTCTTTGACGATGGCTTGAATGCGCACGCCCTTGATGCCCACGCACGCGCCGACCGGGTCAATGCCCGGCTGGGTGGCAGAGACCGCCACTTTGGCGCGGGCGCCCGGCTCGCGGGCAATGGCGCGGATTTCCACCACGCCGTGATAGATTTCCGGCACTTCGTTTTCGAGCAGGCGGCGCAGGAAGTTGCGGTGCGCCCGCGAGAGGATGATCTGCGGACCGCGCGGTCCGTCTTTCACTTCCAAAACCACAGCGCGGACGCGGTCGTGCACTTTGAAGCGTTCGCCGGGAATGCGCTGGCTGGCGGGCAACGTGCCTTCCGCCTTCATATCCAGCCCCACTGTGGTGCTTTGAGCGTTCGTCGCCTGCACCACTCCGCTGACGATCTCACCGATCTGGCGTTCGAAATACTGCATCTGGTTGGCGCGTTCCGCCTCGCGGATGCGCTGTTGAATGACCTGACGTGCCGTCTGCGCGGCAACGCGCCCGAAATCGGCGGGCGTGGATTCGACGATGACCATGTCGCCCACCTGCGCATCGGGGTTGACCTTGCGCGCCTCTTCCAGCAAGACCTCGGTCTTGGGTTCGATGACGTCTTCCACCACTTCCTTTTCGGCGTAGACGGTCACCTTGCCGGTTTCGGGGTCAATCCTGGCTTCCACGTGCTGGGCGGCAGACGCGCCCACAGCCCGCCGATAGGCTGATACCATCGCGGACTCGATCGCGGAAATGATGACTTCCTTGGAAAGTTGTTTGTCTTCCAACACATCGTTGAAAGCCAGGGTAAATTCGTTCTTCGCCATGCCGGTTGCTCCGTATACTCCTTATTAGGACTTACGCAAAACTTTGCGTAGAGCGCGTTCTCCAACGCGCTGGACAGGTAATTGGCGTTAGAGAACGCCGATTACGCGTAAGTCCTGCTTATTACAAGCAGAAAAGTGGGGGGCGCCCACTTCTCGGTGTGTTCGATCATCGGTTCGACGTGCGCCCGTATTTTAGCACGGGGTAAAAAAACATGCAAGGATATAATACAGGAGGTGTATGGCTTTCTCAAGTTGCCTTTATGACCGCCTGCTCTGGTTTTTTTTTGCATCGAATTACGCGAATTACACAAAAATTCGGTTCATTCGCGTCCATTCGATGCCGCTTTTGCTGACTTTGAGAAAACCATAA
>DAOUBY010000226.1:0-7473 GCA_034432325.1 Anaerolineales bacterium | reverse complement strand
AAGCACGGTGAATACAAACGCCACGAAGTTTCTTGACATTATCTTGCGCCAAATTCCAGGATTTTGAATTTCCTCTTTCGGAATTCCTTTGTGTACTTCGTGTCCTTTATGGATAAAGACCTTTTTGCAGTAGACTCAACCTCAATTCGGCTTACGCCGCCCAATTCAGGAAATTGACCGCAGAGATTTTCCGTTTTCTCCGTGTTCTCTGCGTCTCTGCGGGGAAAAGCCTTATCCCGAATTGACGTAAAAAAACAGGGAGCGCCGCGGCGTTCCCTGTTCATGTTTCAACCGTCCATTCCGCTCTTCAACACAGCGCGGATCTGCTGATGGGCGTCCTTCCAGCGCGTCGAAACCGAATCCGCCAGCCTGTCCAAAATTGCCCGCCCGGCTTCGGGATGTTCCATGCACAACTGCCGCAGGTCGCTCCCGCGCACGCGAATCGCCTCCAACTCCTCAACAGCCACCCCCGACGACGTATATCGCGGGCTTCCCACCACCGCCGACCACCCAAACAGCCCCCCCGCTTCCACATGCGTAATCGTAATCGTTTCCCCGTCGTAGGGCTTGTAACAAATGGCAATCCTCCCCCTTTCGATCAGGTACAAATACTCCGCCGCCTCTCCCTGCTCCACCACCGTCTCACCGGCGGCAAACGTCACCCGCTCGAACAACGGACGCAGTAAAGCAAGATGATCCGCTTTCAAGCCCTGGAAAAGAGGCAGCAGTTCCAAATCGGGGACCATTTGAACGCATGATAGCCTCCCCGCAAGCGCCCATCCTAGTGGCAAACATCATCTTTTCGATGACGTTCATCCTAACTTAATCATGACCGCCGCGCGCCGGAGTATACTTCGTCATACCCGGCGCGTCGCAGCCTGTAAGGCGAAAATTCTGCAGTGCGACAGTTCATCTTGTGTCAGGCTGCGGAATGAATTCCGCACCACTTAACATCAACAAAAAAGGTGAAGATTTGCGAAAAAACGTTCCTCTCCTCCTGCTTGGGCTGGGACTGGCGCTGATCGCCGCCTCCGCATTCCTCATCCTGCGGAACGCCCCGCCTCCAACCGACCTCGAGGTGGTTCCCATCCAAACCGCCTTTCCCTCCCCCGAACTGACTCTCACCGACCTGCAGGGCGTCACCCGCTCCCTTGCCGACTATCGCGGGCAGGTGGTGTTGGTCAACCTGTGGGCGACGTGGTGCCCGCCCTGCAAAGCGGAAATGCCCACCCTGCAAGCCTATCACGACAAATACGCCGCCAGGGGATTCACCGTCATCGCCATCAACGACGGCGACCCAACCGCGGATGTCGTGCAATTTGTCAAAGACTACCGTCTGACCTTTCCCGTCTGGCTCGACCCGACCTACACCGCCACCGAAGACGCCTTCAAGACCATGAACCTGCCCAGTTCCTTCGTCATTGACCGTAGCGGCACCGTCCGCCTGTTTTGGGTCGGCGAGATCAGCGCGGCGGCGCTCGAAAAATATGTAACCCCCATCATCAAGGAGAAACAATGAACGCAAACGTAATCTGGAAGGGAAACATGGCTTTCACGGGGAACTCCGACGCCGGCTTCCCCATCCCCCTCGATGCCGATGTTGCCGTGGGCGGCGAGGGCGGCGGCAGCCGCCCCATGGAGTTGATTGCCATCGGGCTGGCGGGCTGTACGGCAATGGATGTCATTTCGATTTTGAAGAAGAAGCGTCAGGAAGTGACCGGTTTCGAGGTCCGCGTGGAAGCGGCGCGGGCAGAGGAACACCCCAAGGTGTTCACCAGCGCCGTCATCCTGTATCTTGTTTCGGGCAAAAACGTCGAAGAGGCGGCAGTGCTGCGCGCCATCGAACTTTCGGCGACGCGCTATTGCCCGGCGCAAGCCATGTTTGCAAACGTCTTCCCGATGGAACTTCGCTATGAAATTTACGAGGACGAAGGGGATGGAAAGAAACGCCTGACCGCCCAAGGAATTTGGCAGAGGGCATTGGCGTCTTGATTGTTGCGTAAAAATGGCGCGAGATAAATCTCGCGGCACGAATTTACATAACCTTCAGCAGGGCAGCCTGATGAGGTGGGGGCAAATCAGGGAAGGTCAGATTGAATCTGGCTGGCTTCATCGGCACATTCGCAGGCGGTCACGGTAAGAGGTCCGCGTGTGAGTGTGCCTTTGTATGCCTCGACGCCGTTATGCGCCACCCAGCCCTCGAAGTTGAACGCCAGCGGACCGTCGGCGAGGATCCATTCGCCGTTGTATTTGCGCGCCACGTGGACGTGTGTGCCGGTGGAGGAGCCGCCCTCGCAGGAGGGATAACCGATGAGGTCGCCAGCCTGAAGTTCCTGCCCCACGCTGGGGCGTCCTTCCATGGCGAGGTGCAGGTAGAAAAGAACCCAGCCGGTGCGTTCGTCGCCGTCCTTGTCCAAGTCGAGGACGAGTCCGTCCACATCGGAGCGCACGACCAAGCCGTCTGCCATGGCGACGGCGAACACGTCGCGGGGGACGGTGTAACAGCCGGACGTGTCGGATGCGGGGGCAAAGTCCACGGCGGCGAGCGGCTCGCCGCTGCCCCAGCCGGTGTGCGGTCCGCCGGTGTAAGACCAGGGATGCCCGGCGCGGAAGGGAAGCCGCAGCGGAGGCTGTTGCAGGCTGCCAGGGATGGCGAAGTTGGCAGACTCCTGCCAGGGGTCGCCGAAGAGGTCCCGGTAGGTGCGCGCCAGCCCGTCGGGTCCGATGGAAGCGTAGTAGTCTTCTCCCGAATAGATGCGTGAGAAGTAGTATTGCAGCGCCACAGAGGCGGCGTTCTGCCAGGGGTCGGGGCGGGTGAGAGAGCGGTCGGGGAGTTCGAACTCGGTGAGTGTGCCTCTGCGCCAGCCGTAGTAGCCGTTGTTGAGGGTGTTTGCCGCAATGACGAGCTGCAGGTAGGGGGTGTCGTAGTAACTGCGGCGGAAGCCCAGCAGGAATTTTCCTTCGGGAGGGTCGGGCTGGCTGAGGGCGCCTGCCTGATACTCGAGGAGCGCGAGCAGGAGGCGCGGGCTGATGCTGTAGGTGACGGCGACGTAATCCACCATTTCGGCGCCGCTGCGGTTTTTGCCGCCGGCGTAGGCGCGGTAGGTTTTGAGCCAGCCGGAAGATGACGCCACAAAAGCGGATGTGTTGAATCCCACCTGCGCCGGTCCGTTGACGAAGGCGCTGTCGGGGATGCTTTGGAAGTCGGTGCCCCACAGCGCCAGGTAGTAGATGGGGATGTGCATGGGCAGACCGGGCGGCATGGTGGTGGCGTCGCGCGGGATGATGGGGTTGGCTTGCAAAATTTCGGCGACGGTGGTGTTGAAGCGCGCCGCGAGGGCGGGAAGGGTATCTCCGCTTTGGGCGGTGTAAGCGACGAGTTCGCCGGGGTTGTAATGCGGGCGTCCCGAAGTGGGCGCGGGGAGGGGCGTCGGCGCGAACGGCGTGATCATGTTCTGGATGACGGTGGTCGAGCCGGGCGGAGCGCAGGAGGCGAGCAGGGAGAGAAGGATGACGAGGGCGGCAAACGCCCTTTGTCCTGTTCTATTCATTTTACTTGTCACGGGTGATGAGCGACCAGGATTGTCCGTACACATCGGCGGTGACGGTTTTCCCGCCGTTGACCAGTTTTCCCAGATAGGGCTTGTCGCCGGCGACCACCGTCCAGCCATCCAGCACAAACGGGATGGGACCGTCTGCCGGCATCCATTCGCCGTTGTACTTGCGGGCAATGTGAACGTGTGTGCCGGTGGCGACGCCGCCTTCGCAGGAGGGATGCCCGATCAAGCCGTCCTGATCCACCCATTGACCGAGCGCCACGCGATCGCGGTTGGCGATGTGCAGATACAAGATGTTCCAGCCGGTTTGTTCGGAGCCGTCGCCGTCCAAATCCAGGATGACGACGCCGTTTTCCGAACGGACAACCAGCCCCGGCGCGCTTGCCAGCACCCACTGGTCGGCTACGAAACAGCCGGGCTTCTGGTTTTGAGGGGCAAAGTCCACCGCCGCCAGGGGAACGCCGTTGGTCCCCCAGGCGCTGTGAGGTCCGCCGGTGAATGCCCAGGTGGCGCCCGGCTCGAACGGCAGAGAAAACGGCGGCTGTTGAAAGCCCGGCGGGAAGAAGCTGCCCAGCGCATCGGCGCGCGCCCAGGGGTCGCCGAACATGTCGCGGTAGAAGGCGGGGAAGCCGCTGTTGGCGTCCATGATGCGCAGCCATTCGTTGAGGGTGTGCTGGCGAGAGAAGAGCGTCATCACTGCCACAGTGCCGGCGTTGAGCGTGGGGTCGAGGCGGAGGGAATAGCCGTCTTTGAAGGTCAGGTAGGTCAGGTCGCCCATGCGCCAGTTGTAGTAGCCGGCGAACAACTGGCTCACGCCCCAGGTCAGCTGCGCAAACAAGCCCTTGTAGCGGTAGTTTTCCTCTCCAAGCGGGTAGTCAATGCGGAATTGAGTCTCCGGTCTGCCGCGCACCCAGCGGGCTTCGTAATCGAGAATCGCCAGCAGAAGCCGCGGGTTGACCGAGTTTTCATACGCCAGCCGTTCGATTTCCTTTGCGCCATTCGTCCATGCGGTGGTTCCCAGCCATTCGCGGTAGGCGGCAAGGTAGCCGCCGGCGCTGCGGACGTATTCTTCGATGTCAAAGCCTGCGGCGGATGCGGAGAAGACCACCTCGCTGTCGGGCATGAAGCGCAGGGCAGGCGTGTACTGAATGGTCTTATCGAGACGGTCGGGGATGATGAGCAGGATGCCGGCGTCGAGAAATCCCTGCTCCGAGAGGGGCTTTGGCGAGGCAATCTCGTTCACGCCGACCTCGAACCTGCGCGCCACAGCGGGGAGCCAGTCTCCGCTTTGAGCGTAATACAGAATCGAGACTCCTGATGTGGTGGGGGCAGCCTCCGCAGTGGCTTGGGCGGGGACTTCGCGGGTGATGAAGTTTGCCAGCGGCGTGGGTGTGGAGGTGGGGAACGGCGTCACGGTGGGGTAGAGCGGGTCGGAGAGGGGCGGGTCGGCGGAATAGACCTGCGGCGCGGGGGTCTCAGCCATCCAGCCGGGCGGGGTGGGCGTGTAATATTGCCCCCACAATGAGGTGTACCCGATGCAGGAAGATAGAAAAAAAGAAGAGACAGCCAGAAGGACGATGAACTTTTTCACGCGGTTACCCGCATGGGATTATACCTGTGTTGCTTAATGGATACTGAACGGTTGAGGGACTTTGCAACTCACCTTACGCGGTAGCGCGAGATTCCTCTCGCATTTTCAAGCGATATGAATCCCCATTCGGGGACGATGTGTCGCGGTACGGGAAAACTGCGTAACATCAGTTTGCAACCCCGCCGTCATTCTCGCGCGATGAGATTGACCCCTTCAAAGACCCCCTCTTCCGAGTGCAGGGTGACTGCGCCGCGCGTCAGGTAGCCGTCGTAATAAATTCCCTCGCCGCTGGAAACCCAGCCGTCCATCGCGAAGGGCAGGCTGCCGTCGGCGGGAATCCACTCGCCGTTGTAGCGGCGGGCAATGTGCAGGTGGGTGGCGTTGGAGACGCCGCCCTCGCAGGAGGGATGCCCAATGCGGTCGCCGGCATAGACGTAGGTCCCCGCCGCGACGCGTTCGTTCGAGTCAATGTGCATGTAGAGGACAGTCCAGCCGGTTTGTTCGTAGCCGTCGTTATCCAGGTCTTGAATCACCGCGCCGTTTCCCGCGCGGACGATGTAACCGTCGGCAACCGCCGTCACCCACAGGTCGCTGGAGGCGCAGCCGAGTCCCTCGAGGGGCGGGGCGAAGTCGAGCGCTGCCCAGGCAGAGCCGTCATCCCAGCCGCCGTGCGGTCCGCCGGTGAACGCCCAGGTGACGCCCGGTTCGAAGGGTAACTGCATGGGCGGTTGAGTCAGGCTGGGGGGGAGGAGGGAGGCGAGTTCGTAGTCGAAGGGGTAGCCGAAGAGTTGGTTATAGGTCTGGAAGAATCCCTGCGGGCTTACGTCGTAATCCCACGTCGCGCGGTCGTTGAAGAGCGAGAAGAAGTATTGCACGCCCATCGTGCCGGCGTTGATGGTGGGGGAAAGGGGAATGTAAGCGCCGTCGCCGAGCGGCAGGGTGGCGATGCCGTTGACCCGCCACAGGTAATAGCCGCGGTTGAGGTTATCTGCCGCCCAAGCGAGTTGGCGGTAGAGACCGGCGTAGTAGGCGGTGTAATTGCCGAGCGGGAAGTCAATGTTGGAGGGATAGGGGTTGGTCACCCAGCCGCTGCGATATTCCAGCGCCGCCAGCAAAAGGCGCGGGTTGACCGAGTAGTTTTCGGCGATGCGCTGCACGATTTGCGCTCCGCTCAGGGTTTCGCCGTTCACGTCCTGAAAATAGCCAGCCAGGTAGCCGCCCTGCGACTGAATGAAAGCCTCCACATCGAAGCCGACGCTGGATGGGCTGTACACCAGTTCGGAGTTGGGGATGAGTTTGAACGAGGAACCGGGGTTGAGGTCGGCGGTGACGGGAGGGATGTTGAGCACCAGCCCCACCGGGATGACGCTCGATTCGTTCAAGCCGTTTGCCTGCAAGAGCGCTTCCAAACTGACCCCGTAGCGCTGGGCAATGCTCCCGAGCGTATCCCCCGCCTGAACCGTGTACTGCTCCGCCGTGCCGCGCGGAGAGGGGAGGGGGTGGGGCAAATCGGGCGTGGGGGAGGCAAGCGCCAGGGCGGGGCTGCGCGGCGGCAGAGTCACAGAGAGGGGCGCGCGGGTGGGGGTCGGCGCGCCGGCGGGAGGGCGTGTGCTGGCAGGCGGCGCGCCGGGAACGGAGGTCACCGCGCCGATGGGCGCGAAGGGGTCGTAGGTGGGAATGGCTTGCGAAGAGGCGGGCGAACAGGCGGAGGCGAGGAGCGCAAGCAAAAGGAAAATAAAAAAGGCGCGAAACATCATGCGGGACATTCTACCAAAAGGTCTCCGCCGCGCTCATGCGCCTTTGGGGGCAATGTGTTTTCAACGAACGGTGAAACGTAGAATACCCGTCTACTTCTCCAACGTCGGACTTTGCGCTGCTGAACAATCCTTGTTGAAACACAGAGACACTGAGTCACGGAGTTTTGCTCGTTTGTTTCTCAGTGTCTCCGCGGCTCAGCGGTTGGAACTGGCGATTTCAAGTCAAACTATTACTTGAGGGACTCACCTTACGCAGTAGTGCGAAATTGCTCTCGTATTTTCAGGCGACATGCATCCCCGTTCGGGGACGATGTGTCGTGCTACAAAGAAACTGCGTAACATCAGTTTCTAATAGGACGTACGCGTAATCGGCGTTCTCTAAGAGAGTGTTGAAATTCATGTTCCAACCACAGATGAACACAGATAAATTCAGTAGATCACGAAAACCCCGGCAATTCCAAATTCAAAGTTTCTGGTGCTGTCAGAAGCCAACGGTTCGCGTTTTTTTTCAAACCGTCCACGAATTTTCACGAATAAACGAATGCTGGAACGAAAATTCGAGTATTCG
>DAOUBY010000225.1:0-23742 GCA_034432325.1 Anaerolineales bacterium | reverse complement strand
GTCTGCCCATCGTTACCGTGCAAAATCAGTGTGATGGGTTCGCCGGTCTTCCCGTAAACCAGCAGCACCACCATCTGGCAATCGCACTTCGGGGCGCCGTGATGCGGGCAGGGGCAATCGCCGGAAGCATGGCGCGCCGATTGCAGGTCGAAGGTCTGCACGGTGCGCAGACCAGCCTGCGTCAGTTGGGTTTGTATCCAGCGGCGGGCTTTGTCGCAATTGCAGGAAAGAGCAAGGAAGGGAGAAAACATAAGCGGCTCGGATCATCCCTATTCTACGGAATTCTCCAAGCCGCCCAAAGAGCTTTCTGGCGCATGAAACAACAGGCAGAATCGCCTGCTGTTATATCTTCACTCGTCGCAGCCGCAAACTATTGCTTACCACGAACACACTGCTGAACGCCATCGCACCGGCGGCGAGCATCGGGTTGAGATACCCCAGCGCCGCGGCGGGGATGAGGATGACGTTGTAGAAGAACGCCCAAAAGAGATTCTGTTTGATGGTGCCGAGCGTCTTGCGCGAGAGGCGGATTGCCCGCGCCACACCGCGCAGGTCGCCGCTCATCAACGTCACGGGCGCGGCAGCCATCGCCACGTCGGTCCCCGTGCCGATGGCAATACCCACATCCGCCTGAGCCAGCGCAGGCGCGTCATTCACGCCGTCGCCCACCATGGCGACAATGTTGGCAAATGGCGATTGGTAATTTTGAAGTTTCTTGATCTCCGCAGATTTGCCTTCGGGCAACACTTCGGCGAGAACCGTATCAACATTGACCTGCCGCGCAATCGCTTCGGCGGTTTTCTGGTTGTCGCCCGTGATCATTGCCACCTTCAAGCCCATCTTGTGCAATTCTTCAATCGCCTCCTTCGAGCCTTCCTTGATGGTATCCGCCACGGCAATGACGCCCGCCGCAGCGCCATCCACAGCCACGAGCATGGCGGTCTTCGCTTCGGATTGCAGACGTTCAACTTCAGACTCGAGACTCCCCAACGGGATTCCGCGACTCTCGAACATCCTCCTGTTCCCCACCATCACGCTTCTTCCCTCGACCTCAGCCTGCACGCCAAACCCAGCCTCTGCCTTAAACCCGGCCGGCTCCGCCAGGCTCAGCCCGCGCGTGGTGGCTTCCGCCCAAATTGCCTCGCCCAGCGGATGCTCGCTGCCCTTCTCCACCGAAGCGGCTAATTGCAGTAATTGGAGATTGGTAATTGGTAATTGGCTGTTAGTAACAATGTCGGTGATAGCGGGTTGACCCTTGGTGATTGTGCCTGTCTTATCAAGGACAACCACATTCACCTTGCCGGCTCTTTCCAACGCTTCGCTGGTGCGGAACAGGATTCCCATCTCTGCGCCTTTGCCTGTCCCCACCATGATGGCGGTCGGCGTGGCAAGCCCCATCGCACACGGACAGGCGATGACCAGCACGGCAACCATGTGAATCAAGGCGGTGGTGAAGGGGGAATCGGTAAATTGGTAATTGGTAATTGGGGCAAGGAAGTACCAGCCTGCGAACGTGAGCAGGGCAATGACGATGACAATCGGCACGAACACCGCCGAAACCTGATCCGCCAGTTTCTGGATGGGCGCTTTGCTTCCCTGGGCGTCTTCAACGAGTTTGATGATCTGTGCGAGAGCGGTTTCCTTGCCGACTTTGGTCGCCTCGAATTTGAGCAAGCCCAGTTTGTTCAGCGTCGCGCCGATGACCGCATCGCCGGGTTTCTTTTCCACCGGCAGCGACTCGCCCGTCAGCATGGATTCGTCCACGGCGCTGCGCCCCTCGATGACCACGCCGTCCACCGGAATCTTCTCGCCCGGGCGGACGAGGACAATGTCTCCGACGCGGACGTCGTCAATCGAGACCTCCGCCTCCTCCCCGTCGCGGATGACGCGGGCGGTCTTGGCGCGGAGTCCCATGAGTTTTTTGATGGCTTCGGAGGTGCGTCCCTTGGCGCGGGCTTCGAGATACTTCCCCAGTCTGATGAGCGTGATGATGACCGCCGCCGTCTCGTAATAGACGTGCCCCGCCAGCAAGCCGAAGGTGATGGGCAGCGAGTAGAAATACGCGGCGGAGGAGCCCATGGCGATAAGCACGTCCATGTTGGCAGATTTGTTGCGCAGCGCTTTGAACGCGCCGAGGTAATACTGCCAGCCCACATAGAACTGGACGGGGGTGGCGAGAATCAGCATCAGCCAGTTCGTCCACGCGGCCGGGGCGCGGGTCATGCCCTCCATCGCAGCCATCGCGTAGAACGCGTCGGGCAGCAGGCCGAAGTCGCGCGCCATCGCGAAGAGGAACAGAGGGACGGTGAAGACGAGACCGATGATGAGCAGGCGGCGCTGTTCATTGATTTCGTGTTCGCGCGCTTTCGCTTCGGCGTCTTCCGCTTCGCCGCCGAGTTCCAGCGCTTCGAAGCCGGCCGCCGCCACCGCACGGCGCAATTCCGCCTGCGTGACGACGGTGGGAATGTATTTGACGCGCGCCTTTTCGGCGGCGTATGTGACCTGCGCCTCCAGCACGCCATCGAGGCTGGTCAACGCCTTTTCGAGACGGCGGGCGTCGTTATCGTCGGCGAGGCGTTTGATGATGAGGTCAGCTTCGCCGGTGGCAACGCCATAGCCGGCGCGTTCGACCCGCGCGATGAAATCGGTCAGTTTGAGTTTGGATGCGTCAAAGTCCACCGTGGCGCGCTCGGAGGAGAGATTGACCACGGCGTTTTGCACGCCATCCAGCTTCTTGAGGTTGCGCTCGACAGTGGCGACACAGTTGGCGCAGGTCATGCCGGTGATGGGAAGGGTGAGTTGTTTGGTGTCGGCCATGGGTTAATTGGATATTGGTAACTGGTAATTACCAATTACAGCGACAGCAATCCCTCCGCGGGATAGTTGATCTCAGCCAATAGAGCCTTGATCTTCTCCTCGCTGGCGGGCGCGTCGAAAGTGACGGTGACTTTCTTGGTGTCGAGTTCCGCTTTGACGGATTGGACGCCCTGCAACTCACTCAATTCCATTTCGATGGTGTGGGTGCAGTGTCCGCAGTGAATGGCGGGGACGGTGTAGGTAACGGTTGTCATGGGGGTTCTCCTGTTTGGTAATTGGTGATTGGTAATTGGCTTTTCTGCCAACTCTTGCGTATTCTGACCATCAGACGATATGACTATGAGACTATGAGACTATCAGACTTTCGTGGACATCTCGAACACTTCGGTAATTTCCTTTAACACGCGCTCACGTTCCTTTTTGTCATTGCCTTGAATGGCGGTGATGACGCAGGAATTGAGATGGTCCTCCAGAATGCGCGAACTGACCTTGTTCAACGCGGCTTCGATTGCCTGGATTTGACGGATAACGTCAATGCAGTACGCATCTTCTTCGACCATGCGGATGACTCCGCGCAAATGACCTTCGACGGTCTTCAGCCTTTTGAGAGTATCTTGGGTGTCCATGCTTTCCTCATTCGTCCAGACATCGCGTCACGGTCTGAACTTACCCCCCCCCAGGGGGGATGGGTCATGCCAGAATATACCTCATTGGAAAACCTGCTGTCAACATGACAAACTACACTATTTTGGTCGAAATTTGCCATGACAAATAAAAAACGTCCCAAAGGGTTTGCGCCTTCGGGACGTTTGACAAACCTGATTACTCGCCTTACGCAATAGCGCGAGACCTCGTCCCCGCAAGGGGGGTATCTCGCATGTTCAGGCGACATGAATGTCGCGCTGCTGCGTAACATTAGCTGCTTATTTGTACAGTCTCTGGTACAGCGACTGCGCCCATTCGAGCAGATCAGTCTCTTCAGCCTTGAGAGGCTTGGCTGAACCGCTTCCATACAGGTTCACCGTCACGGTCATCCTGTCGGAAACGCCCTGCGGATCTGAGGCTTCAATATTCACCGAGCCGTATTCCGCCAGCCAGCCCTGCAATTGAGCGACCTCGCCGCTGGAGAGCAGGCTCGAAAATGTTCCCATCATCCCTCCCGCCTGAGACTTGCATGAACTGCCGTACACCTCCCCAGAGCGGAAGACCGTCAAGCGGTCGCAAAACCCCGCAATACCACCATCCCGTGACCAGGTCAGGGCGAGTGTGGCGGGTTGAATCAGCCTGCCATCGTCGCTGACATGGTACTCGTATTGGACGCCATCCGCTTCCAACACAACGATTCGCCCCGGCGTGACAACCTGAGCGCACATCACATCCTGCATGGCAACGCCCAAACAGGCATCCGCAAATTCGACCGGCTCATTGCTGACTACGGTAACGCTCCCCTCCGCCAGCCCCAGGTTTTCAGCCAACTGACGGATGAGGACAACTTCGACCAACGAACCGGCATCCGTGCCATTGGCAATCACCGCCATACTGCCTGTTTGATTGGTGCGGACTTCATATTCCCTGCCGTTCGCTTCGACGATCATGCGGTATCCCTCCACCAGCGCCTGCGTACACATCATGCCGGGGCGTTCCACATCCAGACAGCCGTTAGACCAGGTGACGGCTTCAGTGGAGACAATGGTCAGTCGGGCGGAGGGCAGGCTCAAGGTCTGAGCGAGAAGCGCGATTGCAGCCTGTTGGGCGGGGGTCAGGTCTGCGGGGGTGTCATCGTTGGGGTAGGATGGATTTGGATAAGATGGATTCGGGTCGGATGGATTGGGGTAAGAGCCGGCGGTACTCTCAGGCTGATTCGCTGCGGCGGGCGCGCATGCCGTCAGGAACAGCGCCAAAATCAAAAATTTCAAAAGTGTTTTCATTCGTTCTCCTTTTGCAAAAGGGACGAACCCGCTGGCGGATTTGTTCCATTGTATAATCGCCCAATGCGTTTTTGGACATTGTTGCTCATTTTGATTCTAACAGCCTGCGCGCCCAAAGCCGACCCGAATGTGCAAATTCAGGTGGCGGTGCTGCAAACCCTGGCGGCGATGCCAACGGGAACAAGCCAGCCGCCGCCCATCCCCCTCCCCACCGCTACGCCGTTCGACCTCGCCGGGCTGTTCTGCGAGTATCAATTCTGCGTGGGGCACCCCACAGATATGGCATTTTTCGATGTCAGCGCGCAAAAGAACCCTGCCGCTCCGAGCGCCTATTCACAGGGGATCATCGCGGCGTTCAACGCCAACCTGTTCGTTCAGATGATCTGGCAGATTGCGCCGGGGACTGCCGACCCGCAATTCATGCTCGACCTGATTTTGGACGATGTGGATACGCGCGTCGGCAGCCTGGACGTGAAACTGATCCGCGACATGAACGTCATCTACACCCCGATCACTTCAACAGCGACCCCCGTCCTGCCGTTTGGCGCGGCGGGGGCATGGATTTGCGGCGAGCGCGCCTTTGCCTGGAAGGTGTACAGCCCTCAGGCAGACAACACGCAGGCATTGTTCGAGCAGGCGCTGGGACGTTTTCAGTGCAAGCGTTGACCCCTGCTTGTCACTCCGTCGTTTTCGCCTCCTGCCAGAGAGTCTCCATCTCATCCAGCGTCAGTTCCGATAAATTTCTCCCTTGTTTCCTTGCGCCCTGCTCGATGTGGGCAAAGCGCTTCTTGAACTTGAGGTTCGTTTCGCGCAGGGCAGATTCGGCATCCACCTTCTTCCAGCGCGCCAGATTGACAAGGGCAAACAGCAAGTCGCCCAGTTCGGAGGCGAGTTCCGCCCCGTTGGCTGCCTGGCGCACTTCCTCGATCTCTTCCGCAATCTTATCGAGTACTCCTTCGATTTCGGTCCAGTCGAAGCCGACCCTGGCGGCGCGCTCCTGATACTCCTGCGCCTGACTGAGGGCGGGCAATGCCAGCGGCACACCGTCCAGAATGCCTTTATCGTCGTTCTTTCTTCCTCGTTCTTTCTCTTTCAGTTTTTCCCAGTTTGCCAGCACGCCGTCCACGCCGTCCAGTTTCAGGTCGCCGAATACGTGCGGATGCCGCCGCACAATCTTCGAGTGGATGCCCTGAATCACCTGGCTGATGTTGAACTGTCCTTCCTCGCTGGCAATCTGCGATTGCAGAACCACCTGCAGCAGCAGATCGCCGAATTCTTCGCGCATGTCGGCAAAGTCGCCCGAGTCGATGGCGGAGATGGCTTCGTATGCTTCCTCCAGCAAATGCTTGCGGAGCGTCTCATGCGTCTGCTCGCGATCCCACGGACAGCCATCCGGCGCGCGCAGATGGGCAATGACTTCGGCGAAAGCCTCAAAGGATGTCCCTTCGCCAAGAGAAGGAACATACCAACAGGTCTGCGCCGAAAATGAACCTTTATCCAGGTTGTCCATTCGCTCTTCTTTCCGCTTTCCACCTTGTACAACGACAACCAGGTGCTCTTTTGGATAGACGGCAAGCAAGATATTCTTCAACTGCGCGGCAAGTTCCGGCGAATTCACCCCCATGAGCAGCGCCGGCGCATCGGGCGGATAGGGTGGCACGTGCGCCGAGGCAAGAGTCGGCGCTTCGAGCAGAAACAGCCTTGAGGGTGGGGTGAGGCGCAGAGTCTCGAATACCGAAGAAACCAGGGTAAGGTCCATGATGAAAATCTCCATTAAAAGGTAATTGGTAATTCGTAAATTACGAATTACCAATTACAAACCCGGCTGCAACTCCAGGAAACGATTAACGTTTGGTATAGGTGGGCGCCTTGCGTGCCTTCTTGAGACCGGGCTTCTTGCGTTCCTTCTCGCGGGCATCGCGGGTGAGCAAGCCGTGCTTGCGCAGCGCGGCGGTCCAATCGGCGTTGAGCGCCTGCAGAGCGCGCGCCAGACCCAGCCGCACCGCCTCGGTCTGACCGGTCACACCGCCGCCGACCACTTTGACGCTGATGTCGTATTTGCCGGCGTCCTCGCCGACGGCGGCAAAGGGGCGCAAAACGTCCTGCAAATCGCCAATGCGGGTGAAGTATACATTTGCCGCTTTTTCATTGACGATAAACGCGCCAGAGCCGCTCGTCACGCGCACGCGCGCGGTGCTTTCCTTACGGCGTCCTACTGCTTCATGATATTGTGCCATATTCCTTCTTCCTCATTTCAGGCAATCGCCAGCGGTTCGGGATTGTTCGTGCTGTGCGGGTGATTTGGTCCCGCGTAGATTTTCAAGCGCTTGAGCAGGGCGCGCCCCATGCGGTTATGAGGCAACATGCCCCACACCGCCGCGCGCAAGACGCGGTCGGGATGCTGCTGCAACTGGTCGCGCAGAGAAATGGACTTCAGTCCGCCGGGGTAGTTCGAATGTTTGTAATACATCTTGGTGGTCAGTTTCGAACTGGTCTTCGTGCCGGTCACCGTCACCTTTTCGCAGTTGATGACCACCACCGTGTCGCCCAAGTCCACGCCCGGCGTGAAGGTCGGCTTGTGTTTGCCAAGCAGCACGTGGGCAATGCGCGAAGCAAGGCGCCCCAGGTTCTGCCCTTCGGCGTCCACCAACACCCATTTTCGTTCGATTTCACTTGCTTTCGGATAGTACGATTTGTACACTTTCCAATCTCCGTTTCTTGCTCTGCGCTTCGAGGCGCAGGTGATGCAAAAAAATAATATTTGATAAATTGACCTTCAACCACGATATGCGACTTCGACGAGCGTCAACCCATGTGCGGGAGCCAGTCCCGCCGGAAGGACGCTTCGGGACTCCGCCCGAACCTGCCCCGCTAAAGAACGGGCAATGTCCTCCGCTGCCGCCTTTCCCTGGGCAACCGCCGCCTGCACAAACACCATGCGGCGCACCATACGGTAGAGGAAGGCGTCCGCCTGTACTTCGAACTGCCATTCATCTCCGCTGGTTTGCGTCCATGCGGCTTTTGTCACGGTTCGCACGGTGGTGCCTTTGGGAGTGGTCGGGGAACCGAAGGCGGAAAAGTCGTGCGTGCCGAGAAATGGCTTTGCGGCTTGCTCGAGGAGGCGGGCATCCACAGGAAGCCAGACGCGCCAGGCGAACCGTTCACGAAGCGGGTCGCGCAGGGGCTGGCAGAAGAGGCGGTAGCGGTAGGTGCGGGACACAGCGTCGAAGCGTGGATGGAATTTGGCGTGCACCGCTTCCACCGACCAGACAGCCATATCGGCGGGCAGGAGGGAATTGAGCGCGCGCAGCAGGTCGGCGTCAGCGTGAGACCAGTCCAGGTCGGCTGAGGCAACCTGCCCCGTGGCGTGAACGCCTGTGTCCGTCCGCCCGGAGAGGATGACCGAGCGTCCCGTCCAGCCGAGTTGGGTCAGGGCTTTTTCGAGTTCGCCCTGCACCGTGCGCCTGCCTTTCTGACGCTGGCTCCCGTGAAAGTTCGAGCCGTCGTAGGCAAGGGTCAATTTGTAACGTGCCACGTTCAGTGAGCAACCGATGACCGATAGCGGGTCACTGTTATTCTTCGACCAGTTCCAACAAGACCATTTCCGCCGAGTCGCCCATGCGGGGACCGAGTTTGAGGATGCGGGTGTAACCGCCGTTGCGGTTGGCGTAGCGCGGGGCGATGTCGTCGAAGAGGCGCTTGAGGACCTGGTTGTCGCCGAGTTTGGCGGCTGCCAGCCGGCGCGCGTGAACTTTTTGCGCGTCATCCGCCTGCGCGCTGTTGCGCGCCAGCGTGATGAGGCGTTCCGCCTCGCCGCGAATGGCGGCGGCTTTGGCGCGTGTTGTCTTGATGCGTTCGTGAATGAAGAATTGCTTGATGAGGTTGCGGCGCAGTGCGAGCCGAGCGCCCGTACTGCGTCCGAGCCTGTAACCGGATATTTGGTGTCGCATGTCTACTTTACTCCGCAGAATTCGAATCGATTTTCATGAAGCCCTTTTCCTGCATCTTCTGGCGGAGCTCATCGAGACTCTTCTCACCGAAGTTGCGGATGGACATGACCGCCGTTTCACCTTTTTCGAGCAGGTCGAGCACATCGCCGACTGTGGTGATGCCCGTGCGTTTGAGGGAGTTGAAGACGCGCACAGACAGATCGAGCGCTTCGACGGGGGTATCCGCCAATTCGCTGGCGATGCGGCTGCCGCCGATTTCCTTTTCCACCGGCACGGTGAGGGTCTCTTCGCTGACGCCGGCAATATAGCGCAGGTGGTCAATGATGATTTTGGCGGCGGTGCTCAGGGCGCGTTCAGGAGAGATGGTGCCATCTGTCCAGATTTCTAGGATGAGTTTGTCGTAGTTGGTGCTCTGCCCCACGCGGGCGGAGGTCACCTCCCAGTTGACGCGCTTGACCGGGCTGAAGATGGCGTCAATCGGCAGTTCGCCGATGGGCATGTGTCCGCTGCGTTCGTTCGCCGGGGAATACCCGCGCCCGCGCTCGACGGTGAATTCGATGTCGAGTTTGGTTTTGGGGTTGTCCACGGTGAAGAGGAACAACTCAGGGTTGACGATTTCCACTTCGGCGGGGGTGATAATATCCGCCGCGGTGACTGTTCCTTCGCCGCGCACTTCCAGGTGCATGCGCGTGCTTTCCACGCCGTCCAGTTTGAGACGCAGTTGTTTGACCTGCAGCATGACCTGGATGACATCTTCGCGCACGCCGGGGATGTCGCTAAACTCGTGCAACACGTCGGCGATGCGCATGGATGTCACCGCTGCGCCCTCTAGGGAGGAGAGCAGAACGCGGCGCAGGGAATTCCCAAGCGTCACGCCGTAGCCGCGTTCAAGGGGGCTGATAATGAATTTACCGTAATTTCGAGCTTCAGCCTCGCGCTCGATTTTTGGCATCACCATGTTCGAGATACCCGTCACGGTTCACCTCTCCCATTCTTTTCAACAAAAGTCCCGGCAGGCAAAATACCCGCCGAAGACGGATTCCAAGGATTATCTTGAGTAGTATTCAACGATCAACTGCTCGTTCAAGGTGCTGTCAATTTCGCTGCGCTCGGGCAAGCGTTGAACAACCCCGGACAACTGTTTTGTATCGCGGCTCAACCAGCCGGGCACCGTCCGCGCTTCAGCCTGTTCGCTGAGCGACTTGAAGTATGCCAGCCCGCGCGACCCCTCGCGCACTGCCACCACGTCGCCTTCGTGAAGCAACATGGAAGGCACATCGGTGCGGCGGTCGTTCACGGTGAAATGACCATGCGTCACCATCAGGCGCGCCTGGGCGCGGCTGGAGGCATAACCGAGGCGGTACACCACATTATCCAGACGGGACTCGAGGATTTGCAACAGATTCAAACCCGTCAGACCGCGGCGCTGAAGAGCGACCTCATAATAACGGCGGAACTGGCGTTCCAACACGCCATAGATGCGGCGGGCGCGCTGTTTGGCGCGCAACTGGCGAAGGTAATCGGATTCGCGCCCGGTGCGGCTGCCGCCGCCACGGCTTCCCGTGCGTCCGTGCTGACCGGGAGCATAGCTTCTCCGTTCGAACGCGCACTTGGGGGTAAAGCAGCGCTCACCCTTGAGATAGAGTTTTTCGCCTTCACGCCGGCAAAGTTTACAAACCGGACTGATATTTTTCGACATAAACTACTTTCCTCTACATCAACATCAAATTACACACGACGTTTTTTGGGCGGGCGGCATCCGTTATGCGGAACCGGCGTCACATCAGAAATGGAACGTACCTTCAGCCCCATCGCCTGCACGGCGCGAATGGCGTTCTCGCGTCCGGGTCCGGGACCTTTGACATACAACTCCACTTCCTGAATTCCCAACTGCTGGGCGGCTTTGACCGCTTGTTCGGCGGCAAGGCGGGCGGCGAACGGTGTGCTTTTGCGCGAGCCCTTGAAGCCCGCTGAACCGGCGCTCCCCCACGCAACGGTGTTGCCTTCCATGTCGGTCACAGTGACAATCGTATTGTTGAAGGAAGCAAAGATGTGCACCTGCCCGGAAGACAAAGTGCGCTTGGTTTTCTTGGCGCCTGCGCTGCGGCGCGTAGAACGTACACTTTGAGCCATAGTTTCTCCAGCCGTTTATTTCTTGGCGCCGCGGCGGCGTCCGCGACCGGCAACGGTCTTCTTGGCGCCCTTGCGCGTGCGCGCGTTTGTCCTGGTACGCTGACCGCGCACCGGCAAATTGCGGCGATGACGCAAGCCGCGATAAGAGCCGATTTCGATCAGACGCTTGATATTCATTTGCACTTCACGGCGCAAATCGCCTTCCACCGTGAAATTTTTGCTGATATATTCACGAATCGCCGCTACATCTGCTTCGGACAGGTCCTTCACGCGGGTATCGGGATTAACCCGCGTATGAGCCAGAATTTCACGGGCGCGCGTGGGACCAATGCCATACAGATATGTCAAACCGACTTCCACCCGCTTGTTGCGGGGCAGGTCAACACCTTCAATTCTCGCCATAGTTCACACTATCCCTGTCGCTGTTTATGTTTTGGATTTTCGCAGATGACGAACACTCTGCCTTTGCGCCTGACGATTCTGCATTTGGCGCAGCGCTTCCGTATTGACGGTGCAACTTTCATGTTGTTTCTCCTTGCTCGTTATTCCTCAAAGCAAATAGCCAAGAAAATGATTATATACTTTCACTCTTTTTTCGTCCAGACCATGACTGCATTTAAAGGTCCGTCAGGATGAGAGGGTCTCCTTCTGTGACCGCAACCGAATGCTCGAAATGCGCCGTCAATGATCCGTCGGCAGACACAACCGTCCACTGGTCGGGTAAAACGCGCGTTTCCGCCGTGCCCGCCAGAACCATCGGCTCGATGGCAATGGTCATGCCTGCTTTCAGAGGCACGCCTGTGCCCGCCTTGCCATAATTCGGCACCTGCGGACCTTCGTGCATCTGACGCCCGACCCCGTGCCCGGTATATTCGCGGGTCACGAAAAAACCGCGGCTCTCGACATATTTCTGGATCGCCGCCGACACATCGCCGGTGCGGTTGCCTACCCGCATCTTTTCGATGGCGGCGTCGAGCGCGCCTCGCGTGACCTCGAGCAGGGTCTGCGCTTCGCGGGAGATTTCTCCCACCCCGGCGGTAAACGCCGAGTCTGCCACAAACCCATCCAGGATGGTGCCGCAATCCACCGACACGATATCGCCGTTTTTCAACTTCCGCGATTTGCTCGGGATGCCGTGGACGAGTTCCTGGTTGATGCTCACCGTAATGGAGGCGGGAAACGGGGGATGCCCGTATCCCTTGAAGGGCGATTTACATCCATGCTTCCTCAGCACTTCCTCAGCAGCCGCGTTGAGGTCGGCTGTGGAAACACCCGGTTTTAAAAGTTCCTTTACTGCAGCCAGCACCGTTGCATTGATGCGGCCAGCCTCGCGCATAATCTGCAATTCGGACTGGTTCTTAATGTGGATCTGACGCGCCCAGCTCATATCGCCTACATATTCAATGCAGAGGCAAGAGTCTGAGCAACCTGTTCGATGGTCTGCATTCCATCAATTTCGATCAATTTGCCGTGCCGGCGGTAGTAATCCACCAGCGGGCTGGTCTGCTCCAGATAGACGCGAATGCGGCGTTTGACAGTTTCCGACTTGTCATCATCGCGCTGATAAAGTTCCGAACCGTCGAAGTCGCAAACTCCCGGCACTTTGGGAGGGTTGGTCTTCTCGTTGAAAATGTGACCGTTTGCCCGGCACGTCCAGCGCCCGCTCAAACGTTCCACCAAAACGCCCTCGTTTGCTGCGATGAACGGCACAGCGTCCACGTGACCGTTGAATTCCTTGAGCATCGTCTCGAGCGCGTCTGCCTGGGCGGGGGTGCGGGGAAAACCGTCCAAAATGGCGCCCGTTTTACAGTCCGGGCGGCTGAGGCGCTCGCGGATCATGGCGATGGTCACATCATCGGGAACGAGTTCACCGCGGCTCATATAAGTCTGAGCAAGTTTCCCAAGTTCTGTCTGATTCTTAATGTTCTCGCGAAACAAATCGCCAGACGAGATATGCGCCAAACCTGTCCTTTCCGAAAGTATTTTTGCCTGCGTGCCTTTGCCTACACCCGGAGGTCCCAAAAGGACAAGGTATTTGGTCATGGACTATTCCTAACTGATGAGTAGTTTTTCCTGATAACCGTGCAGTTTGAGTTCCGCTTCGATGTTCATAAATGTGTCGCGAACAACGCCGACGACGATGAGCAAACCCGAGGACGAAACAAGGAATAAACCGGCGCTCGAAGAGGCGGCAGGCAACACCAGTTGCAGGAGGAATGGCATGACCGCCACCACGCCCAGCAGAAGCGCGCCCGGCAGCGTAATGCGGGATTGAATTTTGCTAAGATACTTTTGCGTGGCAGTGCCGCTATGCACGCCGGGGATTTGGGCTCCTGAACGCTTCAGACTGTCGCCATAATTCTGCTGGTCGAACAACACCGTGGTGTAGAAGTAGGTAAATCCGACCACCATGAAGAAGTAGAGCAGCCAATAGCCCCAGGCGTCGGGACCGGTGCGATTGAAAAACGACTGGACGGCGGTGGCAGCGGTTTTCACCCATGCCGTTTGGGACTGAACGAAGAAGCCAGCCACGATGGCAGGGAACTGTAGAAGCGCACTGGCAAAGATCAACGGAATCATGCCTGCCAGGTTGACCATGAGCGGCAGGGTGGGCTGGGGCATGCGAACGTTTTTGCCGCGCTGCATCGCGTAGAAGATGGCGCTCTTTTGCGGGTAGATGATGGGAACGTTGCGGCGTCCCTGCTGAACGTACACAATGGCAAGGATGGTCAGCAGCATCACCACAACCATGGCAGTGATGAGAGACCAGCGGTTCACTTCGTCATTCCACAAGGTGATGAGATGTTGCGGAATTTGCGAGACGATGCCGGCGAAAATGACAAGCGACAAGCCCTGCCCGCGGATGCCATATTCGGAGATTAACTCACCCAGCCAGATGGCAAACATCGTGCCGGCGGTCATCACCGCCAGGGTCGTCAGGGAAGAGAGCCACAGTTCGGAGGTGAAGCCGAAGGGGATGATGACCTGCTGGGCAAGCGCATTGAAGGTGTTGATCTGACCGATGGCAGAGAGCGCCGCCATAGGCACTGCCAGATAATAAGTCCACTTTTCCATCCACTTTTGTCCCTCGCGCGGATCGTCTTTCATCTTCTTTTCGAGGGCAGGGATGATGGGCACCAGCAGCTGCAGGATGATTTGCGCCGTGATGTAGGGGTAAACGCCCATCGCCAGCACGGAGAAATTCGAGAGCGTGCCGCCGGAGAGCAGGTTCAAAAATCCAATGAAGCCTCCCGAACCTGCTCCGGCAAAAAAGGCTTGCAGGGCGTTCCGGTCGACACCGGGCGCAGGCACGTTCGCCGCAAGGCGGAACAACATCAGAATGCCCATGGTGATGAGCAGTTTTCTGCGGATGTCTTGCGAGAACCACAAATAACGCCAGGCGGACTGTTTCTTGTCAGGCATGGTTGCTTCCTTATGAGCCGATCAGTTCCACTGTGCCGCCAGCCTTTTCGATTTTGGCTTTGGCGCCGGCGGTGACGCGATGGGCGCGTACTTTCAACGCCACAGAAACATCGCCGCGTCCCAAAATGGCGACGGGGTTGCGGGGATCGCGCAGCAAACGGGCAGCGGCAAGTGTCTCGGGGGTGACTTCGGCGCCAGTTTGGAATGATTCGGTCAGTTGATCCAGGTTGACTTCGTTGTATTCGACCCGGCTCAGGGGCGTGAAGCCCTGACCGCGCATGAACGGCAGGCGGCGGTAGAAGGGAAGATTACCGCCCTGGCGGTAGATTTTGCCGCCTTCGCCGGAGCGGGCGCCCTGTCCTTTGGTGCCGCGTCCAGCCGTCTTGCCCTGACCGGCAGAGATGCCGCGCCCGACGCGTTTTCGATTTTTCTTGGAGCCCGGATTGGGCACGAGATCATGTAGTTTCATCGTTCGTTCCTGCTACTCTTCGACTTGAACCAAATGGATGATCTTGCGGATCATTCCGCGCAAAGCGGGGGTATCCTTGTGTTCGACAGTCTGATGTAAACGGCGCAGACCGAGCGCCTTCGCAGTTTCCTTTTGGTCTTTGGTGTAACCAATGGGGCTGCGGACAAGCGTCACTTTGATGGTCTTGCCGGCGGATTCTTTCTTAGGCATGCTGCTTCCTCCGTTCCCAGAAGGGCATCAGTTCGCTCGCGTTCTTTCCGCGGCGGGCGGCTTCTTCCTGAGGCGACTTCAACTGCGAGAGCGCGTCGAACGTGGCTTGCACAACGTTCAAAACGTTCGCGCTGCCCTGCGATTTCGTCAGGATGTCGCGCACGCCAGCCACTTCGAGTACGGCGCGCACGCCGCCGCCGGCGATCACGCCGGTACCGGGGGAAGCAGGCTTCAACATCACGCGCGCCCCGCCAACTTTGCCCAGCACTTCGTGAGGGATGGTCGTACCGGAGAGGTTGACCACACGCATCTTTTTGCGGGCGCGTTCGGAAGCCTTGCGCATGGCATCTGGCACGGCGTTCGCCTTGCCAACGCCCATGGAGATGCTTCCTTTCTTGTCGCCCACCACCACGGTCACGCGGAACTGGAAGCGGCGGCCGCCCTTCACAACTTTGGCTACGCGGGCAATTTCGATCACGCGTTCTTCGAACTGATCCTGAACTTCGAAATCCTGCTGTTCGTTACGTCTGTTATCTGCCATCTTGATTATTCTCCACTAGAACCGCAAGCCGCCTTCACGGGCGCCGTCTGCCAGGGCTTTGACACGCCCGATATAACGATAACCGCCGCGGTCGAAAACGACCGTTTCGATGCCCTTGCTCAGGGCGCGTTCGGCAACCGCGCGTCCCACCAGTTTTGCCTGCTCCGACTTTTTCAAGCCTTTGATTTTTTCGCGCAGCTCCTTATCCAGGGTGGATGCAGAGACCAGCGTGCGACCAGCCTGATCGTCAATCACCTGGGCGTAAATGCCCGTCAGACTGCGAAAGACGTTCAAGCGCGGACGTTCGGCTGTTCCTGCCAGATTTTTCCTTACGCGTGTGTGACGGCGCAAGCGCGCAACGGCACGAGATTTATTCGCCATACTTTACTTGGCTCCTTTCCCGGCTTTTCCAGCCTTGCGGCGGATCTTTTCACCCGCATAGCGAATGCCCTTGCCATGATAAGGCTCCGGCGGGCGCACGCGGCGGATTTCCGCCGCAGTCTGACCGACCAGTTCGCGGTCGTATCCCATCACTTTGATCTGACGGGTCTTCTGATCCACTTCAAAGGTGATGCCGGCCGGCGGTTCCACCCGCACAGGGTGAGAGTAGCCGACGTTCAACACCAGCGTCTTGCCATCCATTTCAGCGCGGTAGCCCACGCCTTCCACTTCAAGGGCGGTGGTAAAACCGGCGCTCACGCCTTGTACCATGTTGGCAATCACAGCGCGGGTCGTTCCGTGCAGCGCGCGTTCTTCGGGCTTATCGGAGTTGCGCTTCAGGATGACCTGATTATTATCCAGGGCAATTTCAATCAGCGGCGAAAACGTGCGCTGGAGTTCGCCCTTGGGTCCTTTCACGTGAACATTCGAGCCTTGTACATTGACCTGCACGCCAGCCGGAATGGTCACTGGTAAACGTCCTATGCGAGACACTTATACCTCCTGCCTGCTACCAGATCTTGCAGATAATCTCGCCGCCCACTCCCAGTTGACGGGCGCGGGCACCGGTCATCACGCCCTTGGGTGTGGAAAGGATGGCTACGCCAATTCCCGAAAGCACCCAGGGGATGTTTTGTTTCTTCGTGTAAATGCGGCGTCCCGGTTTGCTGACGCGTTCCAGTCCCGAAATGACCGGGCGGCGCATGCGGCGTTCTCCAACATATTTGATTTTGAGGCGCAGCACCTTCTGGGACGGAGTCTCGCCTTCCACCGTTTCAAAGCCCTCCAGGTAGCCCTCTTCCTTCATGATCTTGGCGATCTCCAACTTGATCTTGGAACTGGGCATTGCCACCATGGTTTGACCGGACATCACGGCATTGCGGATGCGAGTCAGCATATCAGCGATTGGATCATTTATAGCCATGCTCTTCCTCCAGCCTACCAGGATGACTTCACGACGCCGGGGATTTGACCCTGAAGCGAGAGTTCGCGGAAGCAGATGCGGCACAGCCCAAAGCGGCGGATGTAGCCGCGCGGGCGTCCGCAACGGGAACAGCGATTCCGCACCTGCGAGGGAAACCGCCGGCGGGCTTCACGATATTGCATACATTTCTTTGCCATAATTACGCTTCCTTCTTGCTGAACGGCATGCCAAGCATCTGCAACAGGGCGCGTGCCTGGTCGTCGGACTTTGCAGTAGTGACAATGGTGACTTCCATACCGCGCAGTTTGTCAATTTTGTCGTATTCGATCTCCGGAAAGATCAATTGATCGCGCAGTCCCAGCGTGTAGTTGCCGCGCCCGTCGAAGGCGTTGGGAGAAACGCCGCGAAAGTCGCGCACGCGCGGCAGGGCGACATTCATCAGACGGTCCAAAAAAGACCACATGCGTTCGCCGCGCAGGGTCACCTTCGTACCGATCAAGCGCCCTTCGCGCAGCTTGAAGTTGGCAATGCTCTTGCGGGCTTTGGTGGTGACCGGTTTCTGCCCGGTGATGATGGTCAGGTCTGCCACGGCGGACTCGAGCGCCTTGGGATTGTCCAGCGCCTCGCCCATGCCAATGTTGACAACGACCTTTTCGATGCGCGGCACTTGCATGATGTTCTTGTAACCGAACGATTTCCGCAGCGCCGGTATGATTTCATTCTTATAACGTTCGTGCAAAATATTCATCGCTCATTACTCCAGGGCGCCTAGTCGATCATTTCCTGGCAATTTTTGCAGACGCGGTGAACGCCGTCTTCTGCGCGTTGGACCGAAACGCGGGTGGGTTCCTTGCATTTGGGGCAGACCAGCATCACATTGGAGATGTCAATCGAACCTTCGAACTGAATCCGTCCCGGGTTCATGTTGCGTCCTGCCGCGGTCTGGACCTGCTTCTGATGCTTGGTACGGATATTGACACCCTGCACCACCACGCGGCGTTCATTCAACAAAACGTTGATCACCCGACCGCGCTTGCCTTTGTCCTCAAGACGCCCGCTGATGACTTCGACGGTATCGCCTTTGCGAATCTTTACCTTCATACTTCCACACTCCTCTTAGAGCACTTCCGGCGCAAGGGAAACGATCTTCATGAAACCTTTTTCACGAAGTTCCCTGGCAACGGGACCAAAGATGCGGGTGCCCTTGGGATTCACGCCATCGGCATCCAGAATGACCGCGGCATTGTCGTCAAAGCGAATGTACGAACCGTCTTCGCGGCGCCATTCCTTCGAGCAGCGCACAATCACGGCGCGTACTTTTTCGCTCTTCTTCACGCCGCCCTGCGGAGAGGCAGATTTCACTGTGGCGACCACGACATCGCCCACGCCGCCATACTTGCGGGTGGAACCGCCCAACACATGGATAACCAGCAGTTCGCGTGCGCCGGAGTTATCCGCAACCTTCAGACGAGACTCGTGCTGGATCATGGCTTACTCCTCCACCTTCAAGTCCGCCACACCGGCGTCTTCCGTGCGCGTTTCGCGGGTGACGATCTTTTCCACCACCCAGCGCTTGTCGCGCGAAATCGGTTGTGATTCGACGATCTGCACCTCATCACCAACCTGGCACCCGATTTCATCATGGGCTTTCACGCGCTTGCTGGAGTACACCACCTTGCGGTAAAGCGGGTGACGGAACTTACGCGTAATCTCGACCACGACGGTCTTGGTCATTTTGTTGCTGGTGACGACACCAACGATTCGACGACGATTGTTCATCCTTCACCTTCCACAACTTCAGCCTGCGCCTGTTCCCGCAGAATGGTCAACATGCGGGCAATTTCACGCTTCAGGATGCGCAGGCGGCTGGTATCGGTCAATTGACCGGTCACCTGCTGGAAGCGCAGCTTCATCAACTCTTCGCGGGCGTCGGCAAGTTTGGTCTCGATTTCGCCCGGTTTCATATTTCGAATTGCAGCGGGTTTTAGCGCTTTCATGCCTGCTCTCCTGCTTCGCTTCTCGAAACGATTTTGGTTTTGATCGAGAATTTATATTGGGCATTCTTGAGCGCCTGGATGGCGGTTTCTTCATCCAAGCCGCCCACTTCGAACATGATGCGGCCCGGCTTGACCACTGCCACATAGTATTCGACGTTGCCCTTGCCGGAGCCCATGCGGGTTTCGGGGGGTTTGTGGGTGTACGGCTTGGCTGGGAAGATGCGGATCCAGACCTTGCCGCGGCGCTTCATTTCGCGGACGATGGTCCGGCGCGCCGCTTCGATCTGCCGCGCGGTCACCCACCCCGGCTCCAGAGCCTGCAAACCGTATTCTCCAAAACTGACTTCTGCGCCGCGCAGGGCTTTTCCCTTCATGCGGCCGCGCATTTGCTTGCGCCACTTTACACGTTTAGGCATTAACATATTCTTACCTCTCAGATTGCAACCCGTACGCGGCTATTCGCTCACGTACACACCTTCGGTTGCCTCCGCTTTTTCTTCGGTTTCGGGAGCGGCTTCGCCTTTGTAAATCCAAACCGTCACGCCGATTTGACCATAGGTGGTGGTGGCTTCCGCACGGGCATAATCCAGGTTTGCCCTCAACGTCTGCAGCGGGACGCGTCCTTCGCGCAGCCAGACATCGCGCGACATTTCAGCGCCGCCCAGGCGTCCTCCCACCAGGATTTTGATGCCTTCTGCGCCCTGCTTCATCGCTTGCTGGATGGCGCGCTTCATGGCGCGGCGGTAGGCAATGCGGCGCTCGAGTTGGTCGGCAATATTCTTTGCCACGAGCATGGCGTCCGTATCGGGGGAAGCAATCTCTTTGATGTCGAGTTCGACCTTTTTACCGACCAGGGTTTCGAGGCAGGTGCGCACTTTCTTCACGCCTTCGCCCTTGCGTCCAATCAGGATGCCGGGTTTGGCGGTAAAGATTGCCACGCGAATCTTGCCGGGGTAACGCTCCACTTCCACGCGGGAGATGCCGGCTTTTCCGCTTTTGATGGCATCGGGCATGTCTTCACGAAGTTTGCGGACCATGGCGCTCTTTGCCGCCCCGCCCTTCGATGGGATTCCCAACAACAGATGACGAATGGCAAGATCCTGATGCAACTGGTCGCGATACTGCGTACCTTCTGCAAACCAGCGTCCCTGCCAGCCCTGGTTGATGCCAAGGCGCATGCCAATCGGATGAACTTTACGACCCATGATGTCTCCTTCTCTCCCGGTTACGACCCGCGTTCCCGCAGCACCACGGTGATGTGCGAACTGCGGCGCAGTATCGGCTTGAAACGCCCGCGTGCACCAAAGCGGCGCCATTTGCGCGTGGTTGCCTCGTTGGCAAAGATGCGCGCAACGTACAGGTCATCGCGGCTGACGCCGAAGTTTTCCTCGGCGTTGGCAACCGCGGAAGCCAGCAGTTTTCGAACAGGCTTTGCCGCTGCCTTGTTCACAAAGCGGAGCATTTCGAGCGCCTCATTGGCGTCCTTGCCGCGGATCAGGTCCACAACCAGGCGAACCTTTTGGGCAGACATGGGGAGAGAACGTAAATGTGCCTGATAATCTTGCATGGTTTACTCTCCTGCTAGGCGGATTTCTCGCCAGCCATGTGTCCGCGGAACGTACGCGTCGGGGCGAATTCGCCCAAACGATGACCGACCATGTTCTCGGTAATGTAGATCGGAACGTGGCGGCGTCCGTCGTGGACGGCAATGGTATGTCCAACCATCTGGGGGAAGATGACGCTGGCGCGACTCCAAGTGCGCAGGACTTTCTTCTCGCCCTTCTGATTCATGGCTTCGATTCGTTTCAGTAATTTGGGCTCTACAAAAGGACCCTTTTTGAGTGATCGTGACATAGCGTACCTTTACCTTTTAGCGGCTCTTCTTGCTGCGCCGGCGAACGATGTACTGATCGGTCTTTTTGTTACGGCGGGTCTTGTAGCCCAGGGTGGGCTTACCCCAGGGGCTTTTCGGACCGGGCAAACCAATCGGCTGACGTCCTTCGCCGCCGCCGTGCGGATGGTCGCGCGGGGTCATTGCCGAGCCGCGCACCGTCGGGCGGATGCCCAAATGGCGCTTGCGGCCTGCCTTGCCGAGTTTGACGTTGTTGTGGTCAAGGTTGCCGATTTGCCCAATGGTAGCGTAGCAGGTCTGGCGAATCAGCCGCACTTCACCGGAGGGCATGCGGATTTGGGCATAATCGCCTTCCTTTGCAAGCAACTGCGCCGATCCGCCGGCGGAGCGGACCATTTGCCCGCCGCGCCCTTCCTTGATTTCGATGTTGTGGATCATGGTGCCGACCGGGATGTTTGCAAGCGGCAGGGCATTGCCTGAGCGGATTTCTGCACTGGCGCCCGACATCACCGTATCGCCCACTTTGACATCCAGCGGAGCGAGGATGTAACGCTTTTCGCCATCGGCGTAGTGAAGAAGCGCCAGGCGGGCGGTGCGGTTGGGATCGTATTCGATGGCGGCAACCTTGGCGGGAATATTGTGCTTGTCGCGTTTGAAATCCACCAGGCGGATGAAACGCCGGTTTCCGCCGCCGCGGTGACGAACCGTAATGCGTCCCTGGGCGTTGCGTCCGCCGCTTTTGCGGAGAGGCACGATAAGGGAACGTTCAGGCGTGGTCTTGGTGATTTCCTCGAACGTGTAGCCGGTCATCCCGCGGGTGCCGGGGGTAACGGGTTTGTACTTTTTTACTGGCATTACTGCACCCCTTCGAAGATGGGTAAGGTTTGTCCTTCCGCCAGGGTCACAATCGCCTTCTTGAAACCAGGTTTGCGAATGGAGAGGCGGCGGCTTCGCAAACGGCGGCCGCGTTTGGCGGGGACATTGATGATATTGACACGCGTCACGGTGACGTCATAGATTGTTTCGATGGCGTCTTTGACCTGTGTGCGCGTGGCAGAGTCCGCAACGATGAAGGAGTATTGATTTTGACCGGTCTGCCGGCTGGTCTTTTCCGTCACGAGCGGACGGCGGAGAATTTCATAAAAGGTGGTCATGGTTCACAAACTCCTAACCAAGGTGCGCCACGAGCGCATCCAGCGCCTTGACAGGCAGGATGACTTTATCGAAACCCAGCAGGTCGCGGATATTCAGATAATTGGCAAGCAAGACCTTGGTATCAGCAAGGTTGTCGGCAGAGCGCATCACGGCTTCGTAGGTGTCGTCTTTGGACGGCAGGACGATGAGGGCGCTCGCCGAACCGACGAGGTTGGCAACCGCCTTCGCCATGACGCGGGTTTTGGTCTCTTCCAGTTTCAGATCGTCAACGACCACCACACCGGCTTCAGCGGCTTTGGCAGAAAGCGCGGAACGCAATGCCGCCTGGCGCATCTTTTTGGGCATGCGTTGTTCGTAACTGCGCGGGTGCGGGGTGTGGATGCGTCCGCCTCCGACCCATTGAGCGGCTCGGCGCGAGCCCTGGCGGGCGCGTCCCGTGCCTTTTTGCTTCCACGGTTTGGCGCCGCCGCCGGCAACTTCTGCGCGCACTTTGGTATCGTGAGTGCCGAGGCGCGCGTTTGCCATCTGACGCACGTAAGCCTGATGCATCAAATCCACGTTGATTGGGGCTTCAAAGATCGTGGATGGCAGTTCCATCTCATTGACCTTTTTACCTTCCATGTTCAGTACATCTACTTTCATAAGTATCCTGCTCCGTTTTTTCGACGCCTATTGCTTGCGCGCCTCTTTGATCAGGACCAGGCCGCCTTTGCTGCCCGGAACCGCGCCTTTGACGCCGATCAGGTTGCGTTCGGGGTCAATCATGACGACTTTCAAAGCCTGGACAGTCACCCGGTCAGTCCCCATGTGACCTGCGCCGCGCGAGCCTTTATACACACGCCCTGGCGTCGTTCCCGAAGAGCGGGAACCCGGCGCACGATGACGGTCGGATTGACCGTGGGTTTTCTTGCCGCCGGCAAAGTGATAGCGTTTGACGCCGCCGGCAAATCCTTTCCCTTTGCTGGTTCCCACCACATCCACGCGTTCCCCCACCGTGAAGGCTTCCACCGTCACTTTGTCGCCGACATTGACGGCTTCTTTGGAGCGGAATTCGCGCAGGAATTTCAGAGGAGCCAGCCCCCGTGTATTGAGGTGTCCCAGTTCACCGGCGGTCAACCGCTTGGGGTGAACTTCACCGAAACCCAGTTGAACAGCAGCGTAGCCGTCCTTTTCAGGCGTGCGCACCTGGGTAACGAAGCATGGCCCAGCTTCGATGATCGTCACGGGTTGCGCGACGCCTTGCTCATCGAAGATCTGGGTCATGCCGATCTTCTTTCCAATAAGCCCTTTCAACATCTCGGTTTTCTCCTTCGAAAATTTTTTTTATGAGACTGTCAGCCTGGGCTTAGGCTGCATCATCTCCGCACAGCGCAGTCCAACGGTCCGGCGGGACGCGGGGTGTTTGTTTCGCCCGTTTCGGAGCCGTTCTTACGCTGTCGAAATTCGAGAGTAGAGATTGCGTTGTACGGTCTCTACTCTCGTTTTGACGACCAATTTATATTTTGATTTCGATGTCCACACCTGCAGGCAGGTTGAGGCGCATCAGCATGTCAATCGTTTTTGAATCCGGATCGAGCACGTCAATCAAACGGTTGTGGGTGCGGATTTCAAAATGCTCGTGAGAGTCTTTATCTATGAAAGTCGAGCGGCGTATTGTAAACCGTTCTGTGCGGGTTGGCAAGGGTACGGGACCAACTACATGAGCGCCGCTTCGTTCGGCGGTTTCGACAATCCGTTTTGCGGATTGATCGAGGACGCGATGATCGTATGCTTTGAGGCGGATGCGAATTTTCTGCTTGGTCATACCGGCACCTATTCGAGGATCTTGGTGACGACGCCGGCGCCGACGGTCAGACCGCCTTCACGGATGGCGAACTTGGAACCCTGCTCCAGCGCAACGGGGA
>DAOUBY010000224.1:0-7373 GCA_034432325.1 Anaerolineales bacterium | reverse complement strand
AGAATCTTGAAATTCGATGCAAGATGATTTAAAAAACTTCGTGGTCTTTGTGTTCTTCGTGGTAAGAAAAGGTTTTTTCAGTGCAGTCATTATTGTGATTTGAGAAATTACAACAGTTCTCATTATGTCGTTGCGAGTGGCGCCCCGCGCCACGAAGCCCTGGCCTGACGCCAGGACAGGCAATCTCTTCGTCAACCAGGAGATTGCTTCGTCGGGAAATGCGCCCTCCTCGCAATGACATGGTTACGCTGAAGAAATTGGCTTAGATTGATTTTTTGTTTTTTAAAGAAGCCACGTCTTCGGGCGTGTAACCCAGCAGGCTGGTCAGCACTTCTTCGGTGTGTTGACCGAGGGTGGGCGGCGGGGCGTGCAGTTCGGCGGGCGTCTCGGAGAGTTTATAGGGGAAGCCCGTCAGTTTGACCGCGCCGGCGGTGGGGTGTTCGGCTTCGAGCGTCATCTGGCGCGCCTGCGTTTGGGGGTGGGCGAAGACCTGCGGGATGGAGTTGATCGGTCCGCAGGGCAAGCCCGCCTGGGCGATTTCCGCCAGCCATTCGTCCACGCTGCGCTGGGAGAAAATTTTGTTGAGTTCAGCCACCAGCGCTTCGCGGTTGGCGACTCTGTCGCCGTTGGTGGCGAAGCGGGGATCGGTTTGCAATTCGGGATGGGCGAGCAGGCGGCACAGGGTCTCCCATTGGCGCTCGTTGGCAACTCCCAAAATGAACCAGCCGTCGCGGGCGGTGAAGGCTTCGTAGGGGGCGAGGTTGGGGTGCGCGTTGCCGAGACGGCGGGGCGGGCTGCCGCCCACGAGATAGTTGGAGGCAACGTTGGTGAGCAGAGCCAGATGGGAGTCGAAGAGGGAAATATCCACCAGTTGACCTTCGCCCGTCAGGTCGCGGGCGCGCAGGGCGGCGAGAATGGCGGCGGCGGCGAACATGCCGGCGGTGATGTCAATGATGGGGATGCCGACGCGGGAGGGTGGTCCTTCGACGGGACCGGTGATGCTCATCATGCCGCCCTCCGCTTGAAGGATGGCGTCGTAGCCGGGGCGGTCGGCGTAGGGTCCGGTGCGCCCGTAGCCGCTGATGGAGCAGTAAATCAATCGGGGGTACAGACGATGCAAATCGTTGTACCCCAGACCGAGTTTATCCAGATCGCCCGTGCGATAGTTTTCGACCAGCACATCCGAGATGCCCGCCAGCCGGCGGACGATTTCCTGCCCTTCGGCGCTTTGGATGTTGACGGTGATGCTGCGCTTGTTGCGGTTGGCGGCGATGAAATACGCCGATTCGCCCGGATACGGACCGTAGGGCTTGCCGACAAACGGCGGACCCCAGCCGCGGCTCTCGTCGCCGCTGATGGGACGCTCGACTTTAATCACATCCGCGCCCAGGTCTCCCAGCATCATGGTGCAGTAGGGACCGGCGAGGGCGCGGGTGATGTCTAAGATTCGGATGTTTTGAAGAGGGCGCATGATTTTCTTTTTGCAGAAACAGGATGGGTTGATTATATACAATTGAATCGGTTGCGCAAGTGGTTTGTCTGTTCAAGCGCATAAGAGTTCCCTCGCCCATTGCCGGTATAATGCTTGCATCAACGGTGTTCTCCAACGCCTTAGATGCATTCGAAATTCATGTTCCAACCGCAGATGAACACAGATAAAACCTCTTGCAAAGGTGCGCCAGAGAGCGCACAATACGCTCTGGCGCAGGAGGCGTTCTCTAACGCCGGCTGACTTATGCGAGAGATCAATGAAGTGGATGTATCGGAATCAGTGTGCATCCGCGTTCATCTGCGATACATCCGATGAGCCAGGAATTTTATGTGGAGAGAGGCAGAGATGCGAGAAGTGATTGCGGAGATCGAGACCTGGCGCAGGGCAGGCAAACAGATTGCCATTGCCATGAACGCCAAAAAAGACGGCACATCCCTGCGCCCGCTGGGCGCCAAGATGGCAATGACCGCCGAGATGGACATCGCCGGCTCGCTTACGGGCGGCTGTATCGAAGGCGCGGTATATGAGGAGGCGCAGGTTGTTTTGCGGGAGGGGCTGCCGCGCCTGATTCGCTATGGCGTACCGGAGGATGACCGCCCCTGGGAAATCGGTCTGAGTTGCGGCAGCACGCTGGAGGTGTTCATCGAGCCGCTGGAGTCGCCGGGCTGGCGCGCCGTGTACCCGGCGTTGAAGACCTGCCTGGACGAAAATCAACTGGCGGCGGTGGCGACGGTCATCGCGGGGGAGGGGCTGGGGAATAAACTTTTGGTCCGCTCGGACGGGCGCAGGCAGGGCAGTCTTGGGTCGGCGGCGCTGGATGCGGACGCGGCGGCTTGGGCGCAGGAGCGGATGCGGATTCAGGAATCAGGCTGGAGGGAGTTCGAAGCGCGTCAGGTCTTTGTGGATGTCCTGCCGCCGCCGGCGCGTCTCATTGTCATCGGGGCGGTGCATATCGCCATCCCGCTGGTGACGCTGGCGAAGACGCTCGGCTTCCGCACGATTGTGATTGACCCGCGCGCTGCCTTTGCCACGCGCGAGCGCTTTCCGCATGCCGACGAGTTGCTCATCGAGTGGCCCTCCGAGGCGCTGGAACGTCTGCGCCCCGATGAAAACACCTACGTCGCCGCGCTCAGCCATGATGAGAAACTGGATAACCCCGCGCTCAAGGCTGCCCTCGCCAGCCCGGCGCGTTATGTGGGGGTGTTGGGTTCGCGCAAGAACATCGGCAAACGCCTGGCGGCGCTGCGTGAGTTGGGCGTGACGGAGGCGCAACTCTCCCGTTTGCAGGCGCCGATTGGGATGCGGCTGGGGGCGGTGGATGCGGAGGAAATCGCGCTGTCCATTCTGGCGGCGGCGGTGGCGGCAAAGCACGGCGCGGCGGTGGGAGCGTAACGCGGAATTTATTCCGCAGCCCAACCGCGGACAGCAAATCAATTTGGCGTTCGATGCAACTTGCTTGGGAATACTTGCTCTGTTGCAGACATGTCATTGCGAAGCAATCCCGCACAAGCCAGGAGACTGCCTCCCCCACGCTTGGCTCGGGGCAGGCGCTGCGTTCGCACTGACAGCCCCATCTGTGTTCAGATGCGGTCGGAAGATGAATTTCAAAACACTTTCTAAGTGGAGAGAGTCACTTCCTCTTTGATCAACTCCAGCAACTGTTTGCGCATGGCGAGAAACTCAGACGAGGTCTCCATCTCCACGAAGCGCGGGCGCGGCAGGTTCACCTGCACTTCGCTCTTGATCGTCCCCGGCCGCGCCGTCATCACATAAACGCGGTCCGAAAGCAGCAGCGCCTCCTCGATGTCGTGCGTCACAAACAGCACCGTCGTGCGATGCGTTTCCCACACCTGCAGCAGCAACTCCTGCATCAGGCGGCGGGTCTGTGAGTCGAGCGCGCCGAAGGGTTCATCCATCAACAACATCTGCGGACGATAGACCAGCGCCCGCGCAATCGCCGTGCGCTGACGCATCCCGCCCGAAAGTTGATTGGGGTACGCCCGCTCGAAGCCGCGCAGCCCCACCAGCGCGATGAACTCCTCCACCCGCGCCTTTTGCTCGCTCATCCCCAAATTGGATTTTTGCAAAGCAAAGCGGATATTTTCCTCCACCGTGAGCCACGGATACAGCGTGTAACTCTGGAAGACCATGCCCCGCTTCTCGCTCGGACCTTGAACCGGCGCGCCGCCAAAAAGCAGTTCCCCCGCTGACGGCTCGTCCAGCCCCGCCGCCATGAACAAAAGCGTGGACTTGCCGCAGCCCGACGGTCCGACCAGTGAAACGAACTCGTTTTCCCCCACCTGCAGGTTCAAATCGCGGAGCGCCACCACCTGCTCCCGGCGTCCCGTTGGATACACCTTCCACACGTTTTTTGCCGTCAACAACTCCCGCATGGTCAGCCCCGTCTCTCCGCCCAGCGGAACAGGGCGCGGTACGAAAACTTGAAGGCGTAATCGGTGATCAGCCCCAGCAAGCCGATGACCAGAATGCCCAGGATGATCGTGTCGGTTTGCAGGAATCGTTGAGCGCGCATGATGCGATACCCCAGCCCCACATTCGCCGCCACCAGTTCCGCCACCACCAGGTACGTCCATGCCCAGCCGAGGGTGATGCGCAGGGTGTCCCAAATGCCGGGCAGGGCGGCAGGCAGGACGACCTTCCTCAGCACCTCCCACTTGCTCAACCCAAACGTGTAACTGACCTGAATCATCTCATACGGCACGGTCTTGACGTTGTCCATCACCATCAGCACCTGCTGGAAGAATGTGCCGATGAACAGAATGATGAACTTCTGGCTGTCGTCCACGCCCGCCCACAGAATGGTCAGCGGGACGAAAGCCACAGCCGGCATGTAGCGCACAAAGTCAATGAACGGCTCGAACAACCCCTCGAAAAAACGGAAATTCCCCATCAGGATGCCGATGGGCAGGGCAAACAGCGTGGAGAGCCCCCAGCCCACCGTGATGCGGTACACGCTGGCTTGCACGTCCAGCCAGAGGGTGCCGTCGCGCAGTTGGGCGAGGAACTCCATCCACACCGCGGCGGGTGAGGGCAGGAAGATCGGTCCCACCCAGCCAAGCGCGGTCACCAGCCACCAGGCGAGGAAGAACGCCGCGATGAAACCCAGCCCCGCCGCCCAATATGCCAGCGGGGAGATCTCGGCGCGCAAATCGAGCAGGCGGCGTTTTCGTTTTTGGAGGGGTGGAAGGTTCATGCTTCTATTTTGCCATAAATAGTGCGGATCAGGGAGATTTTTTTGTAACTGCAATCAGAACTACAGGCGGACTAACGCCCCGGCGTTGGTCGAAAGTCTGGAGACTTCCGACTCCAGATTTTTACCTCCAGACTTTCGACCCTTCAGAGTTTCCTCTTACGGATACATCGAGATATCCACAATCTCGTTCAGGTCGGGGATGGTATCAATCAAGCCGATGGATTTGGCGACTTCCGCCACGTCCTGGAGTGTGGCGGCAAATTCGCCCTTCAACTCCGCCTTGTTATCTGCCAGGTTGTAGAACTTGACTCCGTCGAAGGCGGTTTGCAGTTCTTCGGGCGAGGCGCCGACTGCTCGGGCGATGATGGCTTTCGCTTCATCGGGATTGCTGTAGTAGAAAGCCAGCGCTTCATCCCAGACCTTGAGGAGCGCCTGCGTCACCTTGGGGTCGAGCCCTGCGCGGACGACGAACACATCCGAGATCAAGCCGGGGCGTTCGGCGGCGGAGTACAAAATTTTCACGTCGCTGTTTTCAGCCAGCGCGGCGGAGATGTACGGCTCGTAGGTCACCGCCACATCCACCTGCCCGGCGATGAGCGTGGAGCCGGCGTCGGAGGCGGGCATGAAGACGGGGGTGATGTCTGCCAGGGTCATGCCGTTTTGGGAGAGGGCGTAGTTGAGCAGCAGGTCGCTGGTGGTGCCTTCTTCGTATGCCACTTTCTTGCCCTGCAGGTCGGCGATGGAGGCGATGGCTTTGGGCGCGAGGATGGCGTCAGCCTGGTAGGAGGCGTCTTCGAGCAGGACGATTCTCAGGTCGAGGCCCGAGGCGAAGAGCTTGATGGCGGTGTGAGTCGCCAGGTTGGCGGCATCCATCTGCCCGGAGGCGAAGGCGGCGTTGACTTCCTTGTCCTCCACAAAGTCAACCAGTTCGGCGTTGAGCCCATATTTTTCGAAGATGCCTTTTTCGGCAGCAATCCACCACGGACCGTAGCCGATCCACGGCTGGGTGCCGATGCGCACGGTGATCGGTTCCGCCGGTTTGGAACCGCAGGCGGCAAGCGCAATTGCCGCCACAAGGACGAGAACGAACAGACGATAGTAGCGAGACATGTCAAACTCCTTTTGAATTGGTTTTTGCAGCGCAAGGGGAGTCTTGCGTTACAGCCTTTGATCTGCCGAGCGGGCATGGGCTTCGAGCCCTTCGGAGCGGGCGATGACGGCGGCGGAGCGGGATAGTTCGCGGCCGCTGGATTCGTCGAGTCCGATCAGGCTGATGATTTTGACGAAGTCCCACACGTTGAGCGGGGAGGCGAAGCGCGCCGTGCCGCCGGTGGGCATGACGTGGCTGGGTCCAGCCACGTAGTCGCCGAGCACCTCGAACGAATACTCGCCGAGGAAAATTCCGCCTGCAGCGTTGACTTTGCGGCTCCACTCCCAGGGGTTGCGCACTGCCAGGCACAGGTGTTCGGGAGCGTAGGCGTTGGAGAGTTCCACCGCTTCGTCGAGGTCGCGCGTCAGCACGATGCCGCCGCGGCGCTGGAGGGACTGCGCCACAATCTCGGCGCGCGGCAGGCTTTCGATTTGCCTGCTCACTTCTGCCTGCACCGCCTCCGCCAGCGCTTTGGAGGGGGTGAGCAGGATGGCGGAGGCGAGCACGTCATGTTCCGCCTGCGCCAGCAGGTCGGAGGCAACCCAGCGGGGATTGGCGGATTCGTCGGCGATGACGACGGTTTCGGTGGGACCTGCCAGCCCGTCAATGCCGACCACGCCGAAGACTTCGCGCTTCGCCAGTGTGACGAAGAGGTTGCCGGGTCCAAAGATTTTGTCCACGGGACGGATGGACTCTGTCCCGTAAGCCAGCGCGGCGATGGCTTGTGCGCCGCCCATGGCGTACACCTCGTCCACGCCGAGCAGGGCGGCGGCAGCCAGGATGATGGGGGCGATCTCGCCGGTGCCGCGCTGAGGCGGTACCGCGAGGGCGATTTCTTTCACGCCCGCCACCTGTGCAGGGATGGCAGACATCAGGACGCTGGATGGCAGCGGGGCGGTCCCGCCGGGGATGTAGAGTCCGACGCGCTGAATGGGGCGGATCAACTGTCCCAGTGCGCCGCCCATCTCCTGGGTGATCCAGGAGGTGAGGGGTTGTTTTTTGTAGAAGGCTTCGATGCGCCGGGCGGCAAGTTCGAGGGCGGCGCGCTGTTCGGCGGGGGTGGTGTCGAGGGCGGCGCGCAGGGAGTCGCTGGGGACGCGGAAAACGTGCGGGGTTTTGCCGTCCAGTTTTTCGGTCCAGAGGCGAAGCGCTTCGTCGCCGCGGGTGCGGATGTCGCGCAGGATGCGGGTCACGGCTTGTTGGGGAGTCAGTCGTTCGCCGAAGGTCGCTTCGATGCGGTCGAGCAGGGAGGGGGGAACGTCTTCGTCGCCCCAAGGGGTGCGGCGCAGGAGAGCGCTGCGGGCGGTTTGTGAGTCGAGAATCGAGAGCATGGGTACCTCAACACAAAGACTCCCGCTGCTGGAGCGGGAGTCTGGATTCAATGCGCAAAGAGAAGAGGTGCGCGCTTACGCCGCCCGCCCAGCGGTGAGAGTGTGAAACTGACGATGGTGCAGACGGCCGGTAAGCATGTTGGGCGGTATTTTATGGGGGATGGGGAGGACTGTCAAGGGAACGGT
>DAOUBY010000223.1:0-3541 GCA_034432325.1 Anaerolineales bacterium | reverse complement strand
GAGACGTAGTTGTTGCCGATGACGTGGCACCACTCGATGGAGTCGGGGTCGCCGCCGTGTTCGCCGCAGATGCCCACTTCCAGGTTGGGGCGGGTCTTGCGTCCCTCGGCAATTGCCCATTGCATCAGTTTGCCCACGCCGGCGCGGTCGAGCGTCTGGAAGGGGTTCTTTTCGAGGATGCCCTGTTCCTGATAGGTGATCAGGAAGTTGCGTTCGGCGTCGTCGCGTGAGTAACCGTATGTCATCTGGGTCAGATCGTTCGTGCCGAAGGAGAAGAATTCGGCGCGCTGGGCAATTTCGCCTGCTGTGACAGCCGCGCGCGGGATTTCGATCATCGTTCCGAACTTGTAATCGAACCGGACCTTCTTCTCTTCCATCACGGTTTTGGCGATGCGCTCCAGCCTTGGCTGAATCCACTCCAACTCTTTGACCGTGCCCGTCAGAGGGATCATCACCTCGGGTTTGACCACGATGCCGCGCAGGGTGCAGTCTGCGGCGGCTTCGAAGATGGCGCGCACCTGCATTTCCACGATTTCGGGCATGGCAATGCTCAAACGCACGCCGCGCAGACCCATCATCGGGTTCGATTCGTGCATGCCCCTGATGGCGCGCAGGAGTTCCTCTTTTTCCTTCAGCCCTTCGGTCTCGCCTTTGACGCGCATCGTGATGACCTCTTCGAGGAGTTTTTCCTCGTCGGGCATGAACTCATGCAGAGGCGGGTCAATCAGGCGGATGATGACCGGGTAGCCGTCCATCGCCTCGAAGAGACCGTCGAAATCCCTGCGCTGGTAGGGGAGCAGTTCGTTCAGCGCGGCAGTGCGCTCGTCGCTGGTCTTTGCCAGGATCATGCGCTGGACGATGGGCAGACGTTCGGGTTCGAAGAACATGTGCTCGGTCCGGCAGAGACCGATGCCCACCGCGCCATACGAGCGGGCGCGGCGCGCATCCTTCGGGTAGTCCGCATTTGCCCAAACCTGCAAACCGCGTGTGGGCCAGCCCTTGGGCGCTTTGCGAATGTCCTTGCGGGCGCAAATTTCATCCGCCCATTTCAGCAGGGTGAGCAGTTCGGTTTGTTCCTCGAGGGAGGGCGAGGTGGTTGGGATTTTCCCGATGAAGACCTTGCCGGTTGTGCCGTCCACCGAAATCCAATCGCCTTCGCGGACGACCTTCTCGCCGACGGTCATCAGCCGCTTCTCCAGGTCAATTTTGATTGCGGAGGCGCCCACCACGCAGGGGATGCCAAACTGACGGGCGACCACTGCTGCATGGGAGGTTGCGCCGCCTTCGCTGGTGAGCACACCCTGCGAAGCGATCATGCCGTGCACATCATCGGGCTTGGTGAACGGACGCACCATGATGGTTTGTTGTTTTTCTTCCTTCGCCATACGCTCGGCGGTGTCCGCATCGAAATAGACCTGACCCACCGCCGCGCCGGGCGAGGCGTTGACGCCCTTGGCGAAGAAGGAGCCGTCGTTCTCGGCTTTTTTCATTGCCGCGTCGTCGAATTGGGGATGCAGGAGCGAATCCACGTTTTCGGGCGTGACGCGCAGCACTGCCTCCTCTTTCGTGATGAGTTTTTCCTTCGCCATATCCACCGCGATCTTGACGGCGGCTTTGGCGGTGCGTTTTCCGTTGCGGGTCTGGAGCATCCACAGTTTGCCGCGTTCGATGGTGAACTCGACATCCTGCATGTCTTTGTAGTGCTTCTCCAGTTTTTTGGTGATTTCCATGAACTGCTTGTAGGCTTTGGGCATTTCCTTCGCAAGTTTTTCGATGGGTTCTGCGTTGCGGATGCCCGCCACCACGTCCTCGCCCTGCGCGTTGAGCAGATACTCGCCGAGCATCTTCTTCTCGCCGGTGGACGGGTCGCGCGTGAACGCCACGCCGGTGCCGGAGTCATTGCCCATGTTGCCGAAGACCATCGTCACGATGTTGACCGCCGTGCCCAGGTCGTCCGAGATGCCGGTGGCGCGGCGGTAATCCACGGCGCGTTTGCCGTTCCACGATTCGAACACGGCTTTGGTGGCAAGTTCCAGCTGCTTGTACACATCCTGCGGGAAGTCGAAGCCCACCAAGCCCTTGAAGACGTTCTTGAAGGTTTGGGTGAGTTCCTTCCAATCTTCGGCGGTCATGTCGGTGTCCACCTTGTAGCCGCGTTTTTCCTTGTACTCTGCCATCGGGTGTTCGAAGACTTCGTCGTCGAGGTTGAAGACGGTGGTGCCGAACATTTCGACCAGGCGGCGGTACAGGTCCCACACGAAGCGCGGGTTGTTCGTCAACTTGATCATGCCCTCGACCACCTCGTCATTCAAGCCGATGTTGAGGATGGTGTTCATCATGCCGGGCATCGAGAACTTTGCTCCCGAACGGCAGGACACCAGCAGGGGATTGTTCGGATCGCCGAATTTCTTGCCGGTTGTTTTTTCGATCCGCTTCATGGCGGCAAGCACCTGATCCCACATTCCGGGCGGGAACTTGCCCGTCTTGCGGAAGGCATTGCACGCCTCGGTTGTGACCGTAAAACCGGGCGGGACGGGAACCCCCGCGCGGGTCATGTCTGCCAGACCGGATCCCTTTCCACCCAACAGGGCGCGGACTCCTTCCCACGAGCCGGCATACTTCTCAGCGGCTTTCACCTCTTCGAAGAGATAGACCCATTTGTGCGAAGCCGCCTTTTTGGCGGCGGGCGCTCGCTTAACTTCTTTCTTTGCAGTCTTTTTCGATGAAACTTTTGTTATCATGTGACCTCCAACATGGATAAGAATTTCCACTAATTGTGTGAAGTTTACCACAAACGCCCGGAACAAAAGTTATAATTTTGGCGTTCATTTGTCAGGGTTTTCAATTCAAAAATCGCCTATAATTTCTGTAAATATCCTGCAAAGTACATGTGTTGAATTTTGGATGATAATTGGCGCACACAGGAAGCCGCTATGACCACAAAAATCATTGTTATTGACGACGATACCGCAGTGACCGACCTTCTCTCTGCTCTTCTGCGTTCGCATGGCTTCGATGTGCGCGCCACCAACAGCAGTACCGAAGGCATGAACCTCATCCGCGAGGAAACGTTCGACCTCGTCATCCTCGACCTGATGATGCCCGATATGGACGGTTGGGAAATCTGCAAAGAGGTGCGTTCCTTCAGTCAGGTGCCCATCATTGTGCTGTCTGCGCTGAATGACCCCTCCATGGTGGCGAGCGTCCTCGATGCCGGTGCAGACGATTACCTGACTAAACCGACCCCCAGCCGCGTTCTGGTTGCTCACATTAACCGCCTCACCCGCCGTAACGGAACATCTTCCGAACCCGCCGTGAGCAACACAAAGACCAACCCTGCCAAACCTCTCCCCGCAACATGACAGGCGGTTCTTACCCCGCCCAAGCCTGATTCTGCAAAAAAGTCATCCCGCCGCCTCAGCCGCGACGGGATGACTTTTTTCTTATGCTGGCGTTAGAGAGTGTTTTATAAATCGGGGTTTACCGTAGATGAACACGGATGAACACTGATTCTGAAGAAAAACGGGATGAAATTACCTTG
>DAOUBY010000222.1:0-4815 GCA_034432325.1 Anaerolineales bacterium | reverse complement strand
AGGTGATTTCATCCCGTTTTTCTTCAGAATCAGTGTTCATCCGTGTTCATCTACGGTAAATCCCGATTTATAAAACACTCTCTTAGAGAACGTTGATTACGCGTACGTCCTGCATTTATTTATGCAGGACGCATTAACGCTGTTCGGAAAGCATGGCGCACACGCGCCTCGCCCCCTCCAGGGTGGCAGGATACTCCCCGGCAAAAACCTGCCAGGTCTCCACATGGGTGAGGAACTCTCCGGGCTGTAATAGTACCAGAGGACCGAGCGTTTCGAGCTCGAGACAAACATCCTTGACGTACATCTCCGCATTACAACCCAGATCGGGGAGCCTGCCCTCCTGCACGGCAAACCGCTTGACAAAGAGCGCATCGCCCAGCGCACAGGCAAGCCACCCATGCGCGCTGCGGCAGCCGATTTTGAAGGCATGCGCCGACGCCCTGCCGTGCAAAAGGATCAAATCATCGTGCAATTCCAGGCGGTCATCGTCCATGCGCGCGTAAGACCACAACACCAGGTTGCGATTCGGCGCAAACCCGCTGGAAGGTTCGGGCAGCGGCAGAATTCCCATCCCGCCCAAACGCAATTGCGTAATGCCCCAGGGCGCCAGTTCGAGCGGCTCGCTTCCATGCCAGGTGACGCGATGCGAAAGGTGAACGCGATTCGCCTCCAGCCGCACGCCAATTTCCTTTTCCAAGCCCGAAGCGTCTGCCGCGCTGTGCAGCACCACCCCGCTGTCCGTTTGCGTAACGGTCACGCCTTCTTCGGGAGGAGTAAAAAAGGGATTCTCCGGCGCAACCCACAGACGATGCCCGCCGCGCAGAAAAAATTCCCCGTGCGGCGTTTCCCAATGGACCTCGGGCGTGGTCGCCAGCAAATTGTCTTTCCCTCCGCGGACGTATAACCCCACCACCCGCGGACCGCTGGTGGTCAGATAATCGAGGCGCAAATATTCGTTTTGCACAGACGCAAAGGGAAGCCCGTAATCGCTCGAGTGTGTGGACAATTTATCTGCCCTGCCTGTACGAAATCCAAGCGGATGAATGCGTTTCCAATCCCTGCATTATACGGCTTATGCCCCGCTCTCCCGCAAACGCAGACGCGCCTCCCTGACCATCCCCTGCAGGCGAAGAGTCTCCGCTTCCAGCACGCGCCGCCCCAGATCGGTCATCTCGTAGAACTTGCGCGGCAGCCCCGGACCTCGTTCCTGCTCTTCGTCATCGAGGCGCTCGATCAACTCCTGCTCCAACAATCGCCCGATAGCGGTGTAGAGCGTGCTGGCGCTCAAGCGGATGCGCCCTCCGCTCAACTGCCGCACATCCTTCAGGATGGCGTAGCCGTGCTTTTTGCCGGGCGCAAGGCTGAGCAGAATATAAAACGTCGGTTCGGTCAGCGGAAGGTAGGAAAGCGGGTCGTTCATGTATTTCACCTGATACCAATATATATCATTACATGATATATATTACTCTCTTCTGGATGTCCTGTCAACAGTTATGGTATCCTCGCAAGCATGAACCCCATTGCTTCCATCCTCAATCGTCATCCGGTCCTCGTCATAGACGGGGCGCTCGCCACCGAACTGGAACGCCGCGGTTACAACCTGAAAGACGAGTTGTGGTCGGCGAAGGTTCTGTTGGAAGAACCCGAAGCCATCAGGCAGCTGCACTACGATTACTTCAAAGCCGGAGCAGACTGCGCCATCACCGCCAGTTATCAGGCAACCCTCGCAGGCTTCATGAAGCGCGGCTTGACCGAGGAGCAGGCATACGCCCTGCTTCAGAAATCGGTGCGGCTCGCCGTTGAAGCGCGGGACGAATTCTGGGCGGAGCAGGCGAACCGCATCGGACGCGAAAAGCCCTTCGTCGCCGCATCCATCGGACCGTACGGCGCGTACCTGGCAGACGGATCGGAGTATCGCGGAAACTACGGGCTGACCGAGGCGCAGTTGATGGACTTTCACCGTCCGCGCATGAAAGCGTTGATCGAAGCGGGCGCAGAGATGCTTGCCTGCGAGACAATTCCCTCCCCCATCGAGGCGCGGGCGCTGGTGGAACTTTTGGGCGAGTTCCCCGGCGTCCATGCCTGGATCAGTTTCAGTTGCCGCGACGAAGCGCATGTCTGTGAGGGGGAAAAACTCGAAGTGTGTATCCGGCAAATCGAGGCGAGTCCGCAAGTGGCGGCGGTCGGCATCAATTGCACCTCGCCCCGGTTCATCCCCTCGCTCATCCGCGAGGCGAAAAAAGCGACGGACAAGCCCATCCTGGTGTATCCCAACTCCGGCGAGACATACGACGCCTCGAAAAACGATTGGGACGGGCATCCTGTGTACGCATCGTTTGGCGAAGAGGCAAAGGTCTGGTATGAAGCGGGGGCGCGGCTGATTGGCGGGTGCTGCCGCACGTCGCCCGAAGATATTCAAGTCATCGCCGGCTGGGCGCGTCCGCGTTCGTGAGGCAGCCGTGAAATTGCCGCTCAAGAAACGGATGCTTCTGCTGCTGGGGGCGGTTCTCATCCAAGCCATCTACACCCCCACCAGCCTGTTGATGAAAGGCGGCGTCGCTCCCAAACTGCCAATTGATGTTTTTCCGTTGTGGACGGTTTGGGTGATTCCGTATGTGCTGTGCTATCCGCTTTGGGCAGCTGCGCTGATCTGGCTGGTGTGGAAGGCAGACGATGAGCGCTTTCGCAATGCCATTGCCGCGCTGTACTTCACCTGCTCGGTTGGCGTTTCGGTTTACATCTTCTTCCCCACTTACGTTGAACTGCCCGAACTGCACGGCTCGGACATCCTCTCCAACCTGCTGCGCGCCATTCAGGTTGCAGGCGGCGACCACGACGCCCTGCCCAGCGCGCATATTTATATCACCATGCTTCTCGCCCTGTTGTACGCAGAGTGGCATCCGCGCCGCGCATGGCTGTGGGCTGTAATTGTCCTCATCGTCTCACTCTCCACCCTGTTCACGCGCCAGCACTATATCGCCGATGTGCTCGCCGGCTATCTGACCGCCTGGCTGGGATACCGCTTTGGTCTGCGGTGGCATGCAATGAGGGACAAATTCAGACAGAGGAGAACCGCCCATGCCTGAGCCGAACATCTCAACCAAACTGCACCATGCGGCGGATGTTGCCTTCGAATGGCGCCGCCTCGGGAATGCCGCCGCGTTCACGGACGATCATGGGCAGTCCGTGACGGGGGCGTATGGAGTTCAGCCCGGCGCAATCCACGCGGGCGCCCGGCTTGAGCGTAAATGAGTAGCGCTGGAGCAGAATCACGAGGGCAATCTTCAACTGCAGCATGGCAAGCGACGTGCCGATGCAATACCGCGGACCGGCAGAGAACGGCATGAATTCATACGCCGAATGATTCTCCGCCTGCCAGCGCTCGGGCTTGAAGCGGTAAGGGTCGGGGAAGAGTTCGGGCAGGCGGTGTATCACGTAGGGGCTCATGACAACCCACGTGCCTTTGGAGAGCAGATGCCCGTCCAGTTCAAAGTCACGCATGGCACGGCGCCCGGTCCAGGTGCCGGCGGGGAAGAGACGCATGGCTTCTTTGATTGCCCCCTCCAGCCAGGGGAGTTTTTCGACCGCTTCGGGCGACGGGTCTTTCCCGCCTGCTGCCTGATCAATTTCCTCCAGCACCTTTTTCAACGCCTGGGGGTGCTGACTGAGCAGGAAGATGGTCCAGTAAAGCGCCATGCCGTTGGGGTTGTAGCCGCCGCGGAACATGGTGGTGGTGTGACCGACCAGTTCCTTTTCGCTCAACCGCTCGGGGTTTTCCTCGTGCATCTGGATCATGACGGAGAGAATGTCCTGCCCGGTCGAGCCGGCTTCCTTTTTGCGGGCAATGACGCCGCGCACCACGCGCTCCATTTCGGCGGCGTGCTTCAGCAGCGTATGGAAGGGCAGCCCCGGAATGTCGTAAGGGAGCAGAAGGGCAAGCGGATTGAAGAGGATCTTCATGGTGCGCTCCAACTGCCTGCCGATGGCTTCGCCCTCCGTTTGCGGGTCCAGCCCGAGGACGGGAGCGGTGCCCAGCCACATGGCAAGCCGTTCCATCTCGGCGCGCATGTCCAGTTCTGCGCCGGGTTTCCAGTCTGCAACTTTGCGGCGGGTCACCTCCACGCAGGCGTCGTGGTAACGGGTGACGAACTTCCGATGAAAATAGGGGAGCAACGCCGAGCGGTGATCGTCGTGCCGCGGACCGTTCATGAGCGGCATGCCGGTGGTCACCGCCCGCACCGAACTGTTCTCGGGGAAGTGGATGGGAACGAGGTCAATGTCATAAACGTAGAACGAATCGGGGTCGCGCAGAATCTGGCGGTTGTATTCCGGGTCGAAGACGACGACAGCGGGATAGTTGCCGAAGCCCAGCCTCACCATCTTCCCGTAGCGTTGGCGCAGGTCTTCCAGCGTTTCGAGCGGCCGAAAGGCAAAGCGCAAAAGCAGGGGCAGGCGTCCGAGCAGGGGCAGAGGCGCCGGTCCCGGTATCGAATCCCCTGCGGTCTTTGAAATGAGCGTGGTCATGTTCCCTCCGAAATGAGTTGGTAAAAAAACATCCCACAAGCGCCGTCGTGGTGTGCGTCTGACTTGCAGGATTCACAGATAAAAGTAGCAGGACTTACGCAAACCTTGCGTAGAGCGCGTTCTCCAACGCGCAGACTGGATAATCAACGTTAGAGAACGTTGATTACGCGTAAGTCCCAAGCAGTTGACCTTACCGTCCATCGGCGAGTTCGCGCGCCCGGCGAAGCATGGGAATCGCGTCCATTTCGCCAAAGATGCGAATCGCCTGGTTGAGATGTTCCCTGCTGGAAA
>DAOUBY010000221.1:0-5892 GCA_034432325.1 Anaerolineales bacterium | reverse complement strand
CGAGCCGGGCAAACGCCCGGCTCGATCCGCTTTTTTGAGAACTTCCCTATCCTGGGATGGTGAACGGCTTCTTTTCGCCCTGCTGGTGCTTCTCCTGTTTGAGTTTTCTCTTTTCTTTGAGACTGTGCTTGGATTTCTTTCTCTTTTCCTTTTGTTCCTTGTTGCGTTTGCCGGAGTGACTCATAAGCGTCTCCTTTCGATGATACATGCGGCGCCTTGCCGAAAAACTGTATTCAGCATACAACCGAATCAACCGCCTTGCAAGTGATTTTTCTCATGGTCCGGCGGGCTTCCATGAGCGGCAGGATAAAACCCCTCCAAAGTACCGGGCTTCCGAAGATCCTTTTGAGGTACACTTTTGTCATGGAAAAACACTCACCCCGCTGGTGGGACTGGACTTCGGTTACGCTCCTGTTCCTTCTGGTCGAGATCTCCGCTTCGCGTCTTGTCAGCGCCAACTGGACGGAGTCCCTCTATCTCGGGCAGACGGCGGCGTATATCGGTTTCACTGTCGGCGCAGCGCTGGGATATTCGCGGTTTTCAAAACGCGCCTCGCGCTGGATCTCCTTCCTTTACATGCTCGTCTTCCTGCCTCTCTTGTGGACCTTGCTGATTGACCAGAAGGCTTCGCTGGAGGAGCAGTTTTTGAGCGTGGGCGGGCGGCTGTACCTTTCCTATGCCGACTTCTTCGCCAGACGCCCGGTCGAAGACCCCATCTTCTTCATCTCGCTGATTACCCTGGGGTTTTGGGTGATCGGCGCTTCGGCAGCGTTTCAACTTGTGCGGCGGCAAAATTACCTCGCGGCAGTCCTGCCCTCCGCCGTCGTTTTGCTGGTGATTCAAAATTACGACAACTTTCAAGAATGGCGCATCTGGATCATTGCTTTTTTCTTCCTGCTGGCTTTGCTCCTGCTCGGGCGGCTGACGTATCTCTCCAACCGCGAATCCTGGCGCGAACGCCGCATTTTCCTTTCCCCCGATACCAGCGTTGACCTGACCGGCATCATGACCGTCGCCGCGGCGCTCATCCTCTTCTTTTCATGGACCCCGCCCGCCTCCCTCGCCGGCGTGGAATCTGCCGCCCGCACCTGGGAACGCCTCATCCACCCCTGGCGCGAATTCACCAAACGCATGGAGAACGCCGTCTCTGCGCTCGAATCGCCCAGCGGCGGCGTGAGCGGCGAATTCTACGGAACCGAAATCGCCCTCGGGCGCGGCTTCCCCCTCTCCGATACGGTCATGTTCCGCGTGCAAGCCCCAGACCTGCCCGCAGAGACAAAACCTCCGCGTTACTACTGGCGCGGATACACCTACGACTACTTCACAGACGGGCAGTGGTACACCACCGGCTCTCTACTGGTGGACTACTCGCCCGACGATTCGCTTTTCATCCCTCTGCCGTTCGATCCGCCCGAACCGGCGCGTTTCGTCTTCCTGACCGGTGACGATACCTTTTCCCTGCTCTACGCCCCTTCCCAGCCGGTCCGGCTCAGCCGGAATGCTTCCTTGCGCGTGCGTCCCGCCGGCGCACGGGCGGAAGTCATCGGCTGGTACGCATCTCCGCCTTTGCGCGGCGGCGAAGCCTATCAGGTGGATGCCATCCTGACCAACCCCAATACTCAACAACTGCGCGAAGCCCTCCCGGACTACCCCGCCTGGGTCACTGAAAAATACCTGCAACTCCCGCCCGATTTTTCACCGCGCATCATTGCGCTTGCCACGGAAATCACGGCGAACGCCGAAACCCCCTACGACAAAGCCGCTGCCATCACGCGCTACCTGCGCGACAACATCCAATACGCCGAAACCCTCCCCCAGCCGCCGCGCAGCCGCGACCCGCTCGAATGGATGCTCTTCGAAAACCGTCAGGCATACTGCGTCTATTACGCCACCGCCGAAGTGCTCATGCTGCGCGCAGTGGGCGTCCCTGCCCGGCTGGCGGTGGGCTTTGCTCAGGGCGAAAGAAAAGTCAATGCAGAAGGGGGAGTCGAATACATCGTCCGCAAAAAAGACGCGCACGCCTGGCCCGAGGTCTACTTCCCCGGCATCGGCTGGGTCGAATTCGAACCGACCGCCAGTCAACCTGTCCTTTCCCGCCCTCTCCCCCCGCGTCAACCGGGCGAAGCCGGCGCGCCCATCCGCAGCCTGCCCCAACTGGACAACGCTGACAACACCCGAGAAAACCTTCGCGGACTTCAAGAAGAAGGCGACGTTGCCATACCCGAACAAACCGTGAACGCTCCGCCGCTCGAACCGCGCCTCTACCTGCTCCTGTTTCTCCTCGCCTTTGCCTCGCTGACAGCCTACTTCAGCCGCCGCTATGCTCTGCCAGAGCGTGTGCCGGTTCTGCTGCGCGCCGCCTACGAGCGGAACGGCGCCTCCGCACCCGTCTGGGTTCTCCGCTGGGAGCGCTGGGCAACCGCCTCGCCCGTCGAGCGCGCATTCGAAAGCGTCAACTTCAGCCTGCGCCTGCTCGATAAACCCATGTCTGTGGACGCCACCCCCAGCGAGCGCGCGGCGCGGTTAATCCGCCTGCTTCCCTCCGCCAAAACAGACATCCAGGCTCTTCTGGACGAACATCAAACATCACTTTATACTTCCCGCACGGCAAACGCTCTGCGCGCCAAACGCGCCGCCATGCGCCTGCGCTGGCGGGCGTTCTTCGAAAGAATCCGTTATGCCTTCGAAGGCAGACCTCTCGAAAGCCCCTAAAAAGCCCTTTTCGCGCTCAGCCATGAAAGGGCGAAGGATGCAAAATGGCTACGGCAAAACAAAAATCCATCACCATCAATGACCAACTGGTCGCTGTCACACAGCGCGCCGCCAAACTGCGCGCCTCGCTGGATGCCAGCCGCTGCCCCGAAGCCGTCGAAGGGATCAAGGAACTCGAAAATTCCCTCTCGCTCATCAGCGAAACGCTGGTGCCATTCGAACTGCGTTTCAGTCACCTGCAGGCGCTGGCAGGGATTGGTCAGGTGGTCAATTCCACCCTCGAAATTGACGAAGTGCTTCAAATCGTGATGGACACCATCGTGCGCCTGACCGGCGCCGAGCGCGGCTTCCTCATGCTCCGCGACAAGGACGGCGAAATGCAGACCCGCATCGCCCGCAACTGGGAGCAGGAATCCATCAACAAGAGCGAATTTGCCATCAGCCGCACCATCGTCCAGCGCGTCATCGAAAGCGGCGAAGCCGTGCTGACCACCAACGCCCGCGAAGACCCGCGCTTCGGCGGGCAGGAATCCATCATCGCCTTCAACCTGCGTTCCATCCTGTGCGTGCCGCTCATGGTCAAAACCGACCTGATCGGCGTCATCTACACCGACAACCGCATCCGCACCGGCATCTTCTCCGAAGCAGACCGTGACCTGATGACTGCTTTCGCCAATCAAGCCGCAGTCGCCATCGAAAACGCCCGCCTGTACTCCTCCCTCAAACAGACCCTCGCCGAAGTGACCGAACTCAAGAACCTGATGGACGACGTGTTTGCCTCCATCGCTTCGGGCGTGATCACTGCCGATGTGCAGGATCAGATCACCCTGTGTAATCGAGCCGCAGCGTCCATTTTGGGGCATGCCTCGGCGGAGATCGTCGGCAGAAAGTTCGAAGAGATTGTCCCCGCCTTCGCCAGCGACATCCAGCCGCACCTGCAAGCCGTGCGCGAAAAAGAACAACCCATCGTGGGTCTCGAACTCAGCCGCAAACTGCCCGAACGCGGCAGCGTGGACTGGCGCCTGAACCTTTCTCCCCTCAAAGACGCCGGGCAAAAGACTCAAGGCGTGGCAATTGTGCTGGACGACCTGACCGAGCAAAAACGCCTCGAAGCGCAGCGCAAACTCTTCGAGCGCATGGTCTCGCCTGCCGTCATCCAACAACTCGACCCCAACAGCCTTCAACTGGGCGGCAAGCGCACCGACATCACCGTGCTGTTTGCCGATGTGCGCGGCTTCACCTCCTTCAGCGAATCGCAGGAGCCGGAGAAACTCGTTTCCATCCTCAACCGCTATCTCGCCGCCATGGCAGACGCCGTGCTTTCGCAGGAAGGCACCATTGACAAATTCATGGGCGACGCCATCATGGCATGGTTCAACGCCCCCATCCCCCAGCCCGATCACACCCTGCGGGCGGTCAAAGCCGCGCTTGCCATCCGCGAGGCGTTCGAAAGGCTTTATCAGGAATTATCCCCGCAGGAACATCTCGCCTTTGGCGCGGGTATCCACTATGGCGACGCCGTGCTGGGTCTCATCGGCACAGAGAAACGCCTCGAATACACCGCCATCAGCGACAGCGTCAACACCGCCAAGCGCCTGCAGGAAAACTCGGCAAAGAATCAGATCATCCTCAGCAAAGTGGCGTATGAACGCGTAAAAGATTACGTGGAAGTCCAGCCGCTCGCCCCCGTCGCTGCCAAGGGCAAAACCGCGCCGCTGGAAGTGTTTGAAGTGCGGGGTCTGAGGGGATTGTAGATTTTCGATTTTGGATTTGCGATTGGGAGAGGTTGACCAAGTAATTAGCGCCCCGTGACCCAATCACCAATTACCAATTACCAATCACCCCCCTTACAAACCTCGCCAACTGCGCCATCCCCTTCTCCACAGGCTCCATCTCGATAAACTCGTCTTTGGTATGCGCCCCGCCGCCGTGCGTTACCCCCAGCACCAGGGCAGGATACCCCATACTCAACGGGATGTTCGCGTCCGTCGAACCTGAAGTCAACACAGACCCCAACCCCTGCTCCGCGAGACATTTCTGCGCCAGCTTCACCAGCGGATGCCGCGGACTCATCTCCCCGGCCGGGCGCGCCCCAATAACCTCCGCCTCCAGCCTGACCCCGGGCTTGTTCCCCGCTTCGATCAGCCTTTCCACCCCCTCGACCAGTTCCGCCAACTCCGCCTGACCCTCCGAGCGCAGGTCCAGTTCCAGCCACGCCTCCGCCGGGATGGTGTTGATGGAAGTTCCGCCCTGAATTTTGCCCACGTTGATCGTGGTGCGCGGCTTGGCGGGCAGCTTCAACGCCGCCAATTGCACCACCAGTTTCGACAACTCCACCACCGCCGAGGGCTGACCATAGTCCGACCACGAATGCCCGCCCTGCGTCCGCGCCGTGACGCGGTAACGCTTCACTCCCACCGCGCGGTGATAGACATGTCCCAGCGCCATGCCCTCCAGCACGAGGTAGGCGGTCACGCCGCCGCCGAACCGTTCCACCACTGCCTTCATCCCCCGCAAATCGCCCAGCCCTTCTTCGCCGGTATTCGCCACGAACCAGATGTCACGCTTCCCCTCTCCCTGAGGGAGAGAGGGCAAGGACGAGGGATTATCCCTCAACATCCACAGCAGCCCAAACAACGCCGCCACGCCGATGGAGTTATCGCCGATGCCGATGCCGTAAATCCTGCCCGCCTCCCTGCGGATGGCGGTATCCATCTCGAACGGAAAGACCGTATCCAAGTGCGCCGAAACGACCAGCGGCTCAACGTTCGACGTTCGACCTTCAGCCTTCAACAATCCATACACATTCCCCATTGCATCCATTTCCACATTCTGCAGCCCCTCCTGCTCGAACAACCCGCGCACAAATTCCGCCCGCTTCTGCTCGTGAAACGTCGGCGCAGGGATTTGCTGAATCTGAATGGCAAGCTCGATGATACGTTCAGAAAGTTCGCTCATGACTGCTATTGTACCAACTCCTCACTCCCGCTTTACCCCCATGAGAGTGTTTTATAAATCGGGATTTACCGCAGATGAACACGGATGAACACTGATGCTGAAGAAAAACGGGATGAAATCACCTGGTAAATCCAATTTCAGTACTTCACGAAAGCGCGTATTTGGCGGTCTCTACCGCCGAATTTGCGCTAGAGAGCGCAAGCTACGCAGGGTTTTCGTGAT
>DAOUBY010000220.1:0-4402 GCA_034432325.1 Anaerolineales bacterium | reverse complement strand
TTTTTGCATCGAATTACGCGAATTACACAAAAATTGGGTTCATTCGCGTCCATTCGATGCCGCTTTTGCTGACTTTGAGAAAACCATACCCGCTGTAGGGGTTTCTCCCCCCAGAGAACAGGGGAATGGGGTATCATATTGCTTATAGACCGTCAAGTTCAGATGGAGTCCCTGCGTACATGACCAACCCCGCTCTGGCAGAGGTGCTTGCCAGTTACGTTCCCAGATTGATTCAAAAACGAATCGCCGCCGATCCCTCGCCGATTGATTCGCCGGTGGCGGAAGAGATCCAGGCGGCGGTTCTTTTTGCAGATATTTCCGGCTTCACCCGCCTGACCGAAAGCCTCGCCGAAAAGGGACCTGCCGGGGTCGAATCCATCGCCAACATCCTCAACGAATACTTCGGGCAGTTGATAGACATCGTCCAGCAATACGGCGGGGACGTGGTCAAATTCGCCGGCGATGCCGTGATTGCCGTCTGGAACATCGTTTCGGATGACGGGACAACTCCTTCCCTCTCCCGCGCCGACCAGTGGCAATGGACGATGCGCGCCGCCGAATGTGCGCTCGAAATCCGCGAGCGGCTTTCCAACTACAAGGTCGAAAACGAAAACCTGTACCTCAAACTTGCCATCAGCACCGGCGCCATCACCACGGCGCACGTTGGCGGGGTGTTCAACCGCTGGGAATTTCTGCTCACGGGCAACCCGCTGGTGGAGGTGGGCATTGCCAATCACATTGCCCAGGCGGGCGAGATTCTCGTCACCCCCTCCTCCTGGAAGTTGATTCGCAATGACTGTTATGCCGACGCGGTGGAGTTCGAACTCAAGGACGCCATTGCCCAGGGTGGACGGCTGAAGGGCTTGAACAAACCCTCCTCGATCTTCCAAAATCCGACACCGCCTGCCGTGCCGCAGGGCGCCGAAACCCTCCTGCGCCCCTACATTCCCGGCGCCATCATCAACCGTCTGACCGCCGGGCAAAGCGGATGGATTGCCGAACTACGGCGCGCCACCATCCTCTTCATCAACCTGCCGGATATCAACCAGAACACCAAATTGTCAGAAGCGCAAAACCTGGCGCGCCTGATTCAACGTTCGGTGTACCGCTACGAGGGCAGCATCAACAAAATCAGCGTGGACGATAAGGGCATCACCATCCTTGCCGCGCTCGGACTGCCTCCCTTCGCGCACGAAGACGACCCGGCGCGCGGCGTACAGGCGGCGCTCATGATTCGCAAGGAACTCAACGGGCTGAAGGTTCGCAGTTTCATCGGCGTCACCACGGGGCGCATCTTCTGCGGCTCCATTGGCAGCGAATCGCGCCGCGAATATACCGCCATCGGCAACGCGGTCAACCTGGCGGCGCGGCTGATGGGCGCGGCGGTGCAGAAGGATGAATTGATCGAACGAGTGGGCATCCCCATTCTGTGCGACCGGGTCACGTTTGAAGCGGCGAAAGAGGCGGTGGAGTTCGAAGCGCTTCCGCCTCAGCACATCAAGGGGCGGGGCGAGCCGGTGGAAGTTTATCACCCCGTTGATTTGAAAAAGAGCATCATCCGCCCCAAAACGGAGTTGATCGGCCGTCAGGAAGAAAAAACCATGATTGCCAGCGCCCTGCAGGGGCTGACGCGCGGCGAACAACATCAGACCCTGATTTTGCAGGGCGAGGCGGGCATCGGCAAGTCGCGCCTGTTCGAGGACCTGGTGCGCCAGGCAGAGACCCTGCATGTGAAAATGTTGATTGGCGGCGGCGACCCCATCGAGCGCGCCAACTCCTATCATGCCTGGCGTCCCATTTTTTACCGCATCTTCGAAATCGAAGACCTGGCAGGAGCGGCGCTCAGCGAGGAAGCGCGCAGTTCCATCGAAAGCCGCGTGCTTGCCAAACTCCAGCAAATTGACCCGCACCTGGTTCGCTATTTTCCGCTCTTCGATGTCATCCTGCCGATTCACGTCCCCGATAACGCGCTGACCTCCGCCATGGCGGGCGAAATCCGCGGCAGCAACGTTCGTGAAGTGCTGTCGCGGGTGCTTGCCCACGCCGCGCAGCAGGCTCCGCTTTTGATTGTGCTGGAGGATTTGCACTGGTTCGACTCTGCCTCCTGGGCGCTTCTGGTGGATGTTCAGCAAAAAGTGCGCCCCATCTTCCTTGCCCTCAACACGCGTCCCCTCTCCGACCCGCTGCCTGTTCAATTCAAACAGATTCTCGACCACCCGGAAACGCGCCTGGTCAAACTGGAAGCAATGATGCTCGACGATGTCGAGGCGCTGGTTTGTCAGCGGCTGGGCGTGAAATCCATCCCGCCGGCGATTGGACGCCTGATCCGCGAAAAATCCGAAGGGCATCCGTTCTTTGCCGAGGAACTGGCGTATGCCCTGCGCGATTCGGGAATCCTCCTCATCGAAGATCAGGAATGCAGGGTGGCATCCAACTTTGGCGATTTTGAAGACCTGTCCCTGCCCGATACCCTGCAAGCCGCCATCACCAACCGCATTGACAGCCTCGACCCCTCCCAGCAGCTGACGCTCAAGGTTGCCAGCGTGATTGGACGCATCTTTGCCCTGCGCGTGCTCCAGGCGGTGCATCCCATCGAATCGGACCGCGCCCTGCTTCCCAATTACATGGAAGCGCTCACCCGCCTGAGCCTGACGCTGGTCGAATCCGACGCGCCCGACCTTTCCTACATTTTCAAACATGCCGTCACCCAGGAGGTGGCATACAACCTGATGTTGTATTCCCAGCGCAGGCAGTTGCATCAGGCGGTGGCGGAATGGATCGAGCAAAATCATTCCGAAAACATCGAATCGTATTACACCCTGCTGGCGCATCACTGGTCGCAAGCCGCCGAAGTGCCCAATGCCGCACGAAACGAGCGCATCATCGAGAAGGCGGTGGAATACCTCGAAAAGGCGGGGGAACAGGCAATGCAAAACTTTGCCAACGCCGAGGCGATCCAGTTCTACACCCATGCGCTGGAATGGGATGAAAAACTGCCCCAGCCTGCCGCAAAAGAGACCCTCCGCCGCCGGCAGATGCGCCGCGCACGCTGGCACAGCCGCCTGGCGCTGGCGCACTACGGACTTGGCACCCTGCCCGCCTGCGACAAACACGTGCGCGAGGCGCTGCGCCTGCTCGAAAGCCCCGTTCCCGCTTCGAGCCTTCAGTTTGTGCTGGGCTTGTTCCCGCAGGTTGTCCGTCAGGCGCTTCATCGCTTCTTCCCTTCACGCTACATCGGTTCGGCGCAGGGCGAAGAGCGCGAAAAGACCATCGAAGTGGCGCGGCTGTACGAACTGCTGGGGCGCATCTACTTCTACTCCAACGAAAATCTGCCCATCATCTATACCGCCATCCGCTTCCTGAACGAGGCGGAAAGGGCGGGCGTCTCACCCGAACTGGCGACGGCATACTCCAGCATGGCGGTTCTTGCCGGTTTCCTGCAGCTTCATACACTGGCAGAAACGTATGTGGAGCGCGGTTTGACGGCTGCTGAAAAAGTCAATCAAATTTCCAACCGCATCACCGTCAGCGTGGTCACCAGCGCCTACCTGCTGACAGTGGGCAAATGGGACGTGGTGCGCTCCAGAGTTGAAGAAGCCAAAGCCCTGTGCGAGCGCATCGGCGATTACCGTCAGTGGGGCGATTGCACTGCCATGCTTGGCGAAAGCGCCTTCATCGCCGGCGACACGGCGTACTCGCTGCAAATTCAAAAAATCCTGCTCGAAGACGCCCGCCGGCGGCGCAGTCCGCTGCATCAGTGTTGGGGATTGCTGGGGGTCGCAGTGAACCATGTCCGGACGGGGAATGAGGCGGAAGCCATCCCCATGCTGGAGGAGGCGCTGAAAATCCTCGAAGAAACGCCCAATCTCTCCTCCTCCATCGAGACCACCGGGCAATTGGCGCTGGCATATTGGTCGAGCGGTCAGGATGGCAGGGCTCTCGAATACGCCGTTCGCGCCCTCGAACTGGCAGCCGGCATTTCACCCACCGTCTATTCGATGGACGTGGGATACACCGCCATTGCCGACGTGTTCTTTGGGCTTTGGGAACGCTCGCTTCAGACTCCGCTCGAGGCGGCTGACTCCCACCGATTCAAAGCCTACGCTGAAAAATCGCTCAAACTCCTGCGCGCCTACAGGAACGTCTTTCCCATCGGCGAGCCGCCCCTGCTGTATTATCGCGGCTGGTATGAATGGCTGAACGGAAAGCGCTCCAATGCCGTGAAGTTGTGGACGGAAGGTCTGGCTTCGGCGCGGAAGTTTGGCGAGAGATATGAAGAGGGGCTGTTTCACCTGCGATTGGGCGAGGCGCTTTCCAGCAGGGAACATCTCAACCAGGCGATTCGCATCTTTGGCGAAATGGACGCGATTCCCATGCTTCGCCGGGCGCGCGAACTCGCCGA
>DAOUBY010000219.1:0-17318 GCA_034432325.1 Anaerolineales bacterium | reverse complement strand
CTTTGTTTAACAGGATAGACAGGATAAACAGGATGTTTTCGCCCTGCTTTGCGCGCGGCTTATCCTGAAATCCTGTCCATCCTGTTTGTTTTTTAGCCTGAAACCAGACTTTGAGAAAGCCATGCTCCAATTTGTTAAAGCACTTGAAAAAACAGAAGGTATATGCTATTATCTGGCAAGTTTTCAACTACGAGAAGGCGTTTTGAGTACCTTTTTTTGGCTCCCTGCGGACTACAATGTCAAGAGTTTTAACAAACATGCGGCTCTTGATTTGATTCGCTTTTCCGGGGCTGGCATGTCGAGGACCGAACTGGCGGAGCAGATGGGGTTGACGCGCGCCGCCGTCAGTTTGATCGTGAACGACCTTCTCGAAAGCCGCGTGGTGATGGAAGCAGAAAGCCGCTCCGTTCCCAGCGGACGCCCGCCCATTGTCATCGAAATCAATCCTGAACGAGGCTTGGTCGGCGCAATAGACATGGGGGCGACGCACATGAGCATTGCGGTAGCGGATTTTGCCGCGCGCATCCACCAGGAAACAGAAATTGCCCTCGACATCAAAGACGGTCCTGAAGTTTGCCTTGCGCAGGCAGACCGCCTGTTGAAGCAGATACTTGCCAGCCAGGGTTTGTCCGTTTCAGACCTTTCTGCCATTGGCGTGGGCGTGCCGGGACCTGTCATCACCGAAGCGGGCATGGTCGTCGCTCCGCCCATCATGCCGGGTTGGGATCATCACCCGATTCGCGCCTCGCTGGAAAAGACCTGGGGGCGCCCGGTCACGCTCAACAACGACGCCGAACTGGGCGCGCTGGGCGAATGGGCATACGGGGCCGGACGCGGCGAGAAAAACATTGCCTACATCAAAGTGGGAAGCGGCGTCGGCGCAGGCTTGATTCTCAACAAACAAATCTATGGCGGCACGACCGGCGCAGCGGGCGAAATCGGTCACCTGACCATTGACGAAAACGGACCGCTGTGCAACTGCGGCAACCATGGTTGTCTCGAAGCGTTTGCCGGCGGTCATGCCATTGCCCGCCAGGGACAGGCGCTTGCTCGATCGGGCAAACGGACTCTGCTCGCCGACCTGCCCGTGGAAAGCATCACGGCGCAGGAGGTGGCAGAAGCCGCGCGCCGCGGCGACCTGTACGCGCAGGAAATATTGAGCCGCGCCGGAACCTACATCGGCATTGCCATTGCGGGTCTGATTAATTTGTTCAACCCAAGCGTTGTGATCATCGGCGGCGGGGTGGCGCAGGTGGGCGACATGCTCACGACGCCCATCCGTCAGGCGGTGCGCGAGCGCGCCATGCGCGCCTCCGAACAGGGCGTGCGCATCACCACCGCCATGCTCGGACGCCGCTCCGTGCTGATCGGCGCCACCGTACAGGCGGTAAACGTTGCCATCCATGCCGCCGCTGAAAACAGAAATTCAACTTCAAAAGCAGTCCTCATGGAATCCTTCGAAGTGAATTAATCCCTTTCAAGGAGGTGATGCCCTTATAATTGACCCAAGCGAAACCGCAACTCAACCATAGCGAAAATACCCTAAATTTCCATAAAGGAGAAGAAGTAATGAAAACCAAATTCAGTCTGCTGTTCAGCCTGTTGCTGATTTCAGCCTTCGTGCTCGCCGCATGCGGCGGCGGAGCCGCCACCACCGAAGCCCCGGCGCCAACCAATCCTCCCGCCCCCACTCAGGCGCCCGCTCCCACCTCCGCGCCTGCCACCGCAGCTCCCGCCGGCACCCTGCGCATCTGGGCTGACGACACCCGCGCCCCGATCCTCCAGGACCTGGCTGACGAAGTGCTCGCCGCCTATAACCTCGAACTCATCGTCGAACTGAAATCCTCCATCCGCGATGACTTCCAGGTCGCCGCTCCCCTCGGCGAAGGTCCCGACATCATCGTGATCCCTCACGACCAGGCTGGCACCCTCGTTGCCAATGGTCTGCTCGCTGAAGTGGACCTCGGCGACAAGAAGAACGACTTTGCCCCTGTGGCGCTGCAAGCATGCACCTTCGACGGCAAACTGTACTGCATGCCCTATGCCACCGAAAACCTGGCGTTCTTCTACAACAAAGACTTGGTTCCCACTCCTCCCACCACCTGGGATGAAGTTCTCACCATCGGCCGCGCCCTCAAAGCCGAAGGCAAAGTGGATTACGTCATGGCGATCACCGGCACCACCTACGACGTGTACCCGATCTTCACCTCCTTCGGCGGCTACATCTTCGGCAAACTCCCCAACGGCGACTGGAACCCCGACGACCTCGGCGTGGACAGCCCCGGCATGATCGAAGGCGTCAAGTGGCTGGCTGACGGCGTTGCCAACGGCGACCTGCCCGCCGACTGGGACTGGGCGAACAACCACGCCTTGTTCGAAACCGGCAAAGCGCCGTTCATCATGGCTGGACCGTGGGCATTGAGCCGCATCCGCGAATCGGGCGTTCCCTACGCCATCACCAACTTCCCCAGCGGCGGCTATCCGTTCGCCGGCACGCAGGGCTTCTTCATCAACGCCCAAAGCGAAAACGTTCTGCTCGCCCAGGCGTTCCTGAACGAGTTCATCGCGACCGAAGACGTGATGCTCAAACTGTACGAAGTCGGTCAGCGCCCGCCCGCCTACCTGCCCGCTCTGGCAAAAGTGGAAGACCCCGACCTCAAGGCGTTCGCCGAGGCTGGTAAAAACGCCACCATGATGCCCGCCATCCCCGCCATGGGCTCGGTGTGGGGCAACTGGAACGACTCGGTCGTCCTCGCCCGCGACGGCAAACAGGACGCTGAGACCGCCATGAAGGAAGGCGCTGCCAAGATCCGCGCCATCATCGCCAACAAATTCGCCGGCATGATCAACGTGCCCGGTTCCTATCAGGCTCAGGCTGGCTGCCCCGGCGATTGGCAGCCCGACTGCGAAGCCACCTTCATGACCAAGGGCGATGACGGCTTGTACCGCAGCGGTCCGTTCAACCTGAAGGCTGGCGACTACGAAGCCAAAGTTGCCCTCGACGGCGGCTGGACGCTCAACTACGGTGTGGACGGCAAGGAGAACGGCGACAACTACAAGTTCTCGCTCCCCGCTGACGGCACTGTGGAATTCGTCTTCAACCCCGAAACCAAACTGCTCGAGATCATCGTCAAGTAAGTCTGTGCGGGCTGAGGGACAGGCTCCTGTCCCTCAGCCCTTTTCTTTATCTGCCGCGCCATACACACCTTGCACAAGGGTAAGATGCCAAAAGGTGTATAAAAGTACCGCGAGATTAATCTCGCACCACTTTTACACAAACACACAAGGAGGTCCCCATGAGTCAAGCCGTGCAGGGAAAGCCAAAGAAACGGTCGGGAGTGACCGAAGAGTCATTTCTGTCCAAATTGACCCGCATCATCCTGCTCATCCTGTTCGACGCCGGCTCCGTCTGGTTCATCCAAAACGCCCTCTCCAAAGGCTTCGATCAACTGGCGGTCGTCATCGGCGTCATTGTCGTTATGTTCAACGTCATCTTCCTGCTTCCGCAGGCATACCCCCTGCGCTGGATGGCTTTTGGGCTGGGCTTCCTGATTTTGTTCACCATCTACCCCATCATCTTTACGGTGTACGTGGCTTTCACCAACTATGGCGACGGTCACCTGCTCACCAAGGAACAGGCAATTCCGCTCATCGAAAAACAGGTCTTTTTGCCCGAAGGCGGCAAATCGTATTCCTGGACCGCCTACCGAAACGAGGCGGGCGAGTATGCCCTCTGGCTGATCAGCCCCGAAGGCGGGACCTTCCTGGCGAAGCCCGGCGCGGAGATCGTCCCCGCCAAACCCGGCGACCCCGGCATCGGCGAAGCGGACAGCAAGGGCATTCCCGTTTCCATCGAGGGCTATCAGCGCCTCAACACGCTGCTCGCCGCTTCGGATAAAAACCTGCCCAACATCAAGTTTGGCTTGGAGGGCGATCAGGTCATCCAGATTCGCAACCCAAGCGAAGCCGCCGAATTGCAGATTCGCTTCAAATATGACGCGGCGACCGACACAGTGGTGGATCAATCCAACGGCGAAATCTACTACAACGTGCAGGGAACCTTCACCTCCCGCAGCGGCAAGACCATCTCGCCCGGTTTCCGCACAGTGGTGGGATTGAAGAACTTCAAAGACTTCCTGACCAGCCCGGCTCTGCGCGGACCGTTGGTACAGATCATCACCTGGAACTTCATCTTCCCGACGGTCAGCGTCGTCTCGACCTTTGCGCTGGGTCTTGCCATTGCCATCATGTTCAACGACCCGGACTTCCCGCTCAAACGGCTGATCCGCTCCCTGCTCATCATCCCTTACACCATTCCCGGCTTGATCAGCATCATCATCTGGCGCGGTCTGCTGAACTCGGAATTCGGCATCATCAACAAAATCCTGAACAGCCTCATCGGCACCGCCCCGCGCTGGACCACCGAACCCTTCTGGGCGCAGGTCGCCATTTTGCTCGTCAACCTGTGGCTGGGTTACCCCTACATGATGCTGGTGAGCAGCGGCGCGCTGCAATCCATTCCCTCCGATATTTACGAGGCGGCGATGATTGACGGCGCAACCAGCTGGCAGAGATTCCGCCGCATCACCCTGCCCCTGCTGCTGATCGCCGTTGGACCCCTGCTCATCGCCTCCTACGTTTTCAACTTCAACAACTTCAACCTGATCTACCTCTTCATCGCTGGCGGACCTCCAATTCCGGGCGCCGCCACGCAGGCAGGTTACACCGACATCCTCATCAGTTACGTCTATAAACTGGCATTCGAGAGCGGAGGGCGCGGCGTGCAATACGGGCTGGCGTCCGCCATCTCCATCGTGGTGTTCTTCATCGTAGGCGCCATCACCCTGTTCCAATACCGCTTCACCAATATGTGGGAGGAGGCAAGCGAAAATGTCTAACATTTCCAAAACCTTCGGCGCTCTGCGCTCCTCGCAGAGATTCCAAAAACGCTTCAGCATCGCCATCCGCCTGGTCATTGCGGCGATCCTGATTGCCTTTTCCATCTTCCCCGTGTTGTGGATCGTCTCCGCCTCCTTCGACCCGTCGCAGTCGCTCGCCACGCAAAAATCCATCATTCCCGAAAACGCCAGCCTGCAAAATTACAAGAGACTGTTCGGCAAAGACCCCAACTACAAATTCGGCGACCTGGTCTTTCAAAAGTGGATTTTGAACTCCGTGAAAGTCTCAGGCACCTCCACCATCCTCAGCCTGATGATCACCACCATGGCGGCTTATGCCTTCTCGCGCATGCGCTTCAAGGGACGCGTCACCATGCTCAAGGGCATCCTGCTCATTCAGGTCTTTCCCAACCTGCTGGCGCTGGTGGCAATTTACGTGCTCATCTTCCAGTTCGGTGAAATCATCCCCAGGTTGGGGTTGAACACCCACGCCGGTCTCATCATGGTGTACCTCGGCGGCTCGATGGGCATGAACATCTGGCTGATGAAAGGCTTCCTCGACACCATCCCGCGCGACATTGACGAATCGGGCATGGTGGACGGCGCCTCCCACTGGCAAATCTTCTGGAATTTGATCCTGCCGCTTCTGCGCCCCATTCTGGTGGTCATTGGCATCCTCTCCTTCATCGGCACCTACGGCGACTTCGTCCTCGCCCGCATCCTGCTCAACGACGTGAACCAGTACACCCTCATGGTCGGCTTGCAGATCTTCACCTCCGGTCAATTCGACCAGAAGTGGGGCGTCTTCGCCGCCGGCGCGCTGATCGGCGCCCTGCCCATCATGATCATCTACCTCGTCCTGCAGGACCAAATCGTCGGCGGACTGACACAAGGCGCGGTCAAAGGATAGAATGCGCCGCATCCTCGCCATTTCCATACTGGCGATCCTTTCGATAGCCCTGTTGCTCGCACAGGGCTATCTTCGCTATTCCGCCGGACATCCCATCGAAGAACCGCCCGTCTTTGCAGATGTCAGCCGCCAGGCAGGCATCGTAAACAACCGTGTGGCAGGCATCGAAATGTCGGCAGGCATCGCCTGGGGCGACTACGACAACGACGGCTGGATTGACCTCTACGTCACCGACCCCATCGGCAGCAACACGCTCTACCGCAACAACGGCGACGGCACGTTCAGCCTCTCGCCTCTCGCCGACCAGGTTGCCATCCCCAACACCTACTCGCAGGGCGCCACTTTCGCCGACTACGACAACGACGGCTGGAAAGACCTGCTCGTCGTCAACTGGGGGCAGGATCATCTCTTCCACAACGAGGGCGGCAAACGCTTCGTGGATGTCAGCCGGCAGGCGGGCATCGTGGACGACCGCAACAGCAAATCCGCCTCGTGGGGCGACTACGACAACGACGGCTTCCTCGACCTCTACATCGCCAACTGGTCCTGCTACCCCAAATGCGGACGCCAGTTCGACGGCGAGCCCGACCGCCTCTACCACAACAACGGCGACGGCGCCTTCACCGAAGTCACCAGCCTGCTCAAAGGCGGCGTGACCGGCGCAGGCTTCATCGCCACTTTCACCGACTACGACAACGACGGCGACCTCGATCTCTACCTCGTCAACGACGAATTCATCAACCCCATCGGCAACAAACTCTGGCGCAACGATGGCGCAGGCTGCGGCGGCTGGTGCTTCACACAGGTTGCAAAAGAGGCAAACGCAAACGCCACAGTCTTCGGCATGGGGCTTGCCGCAGGCGATTACGACAACGACCTCGACATGGATTACTACTACACCAATGTCGGTCCCATGGAGTTGCTGCAGAATCAGGGCGACGGCACATTCGTCAACACCGCCAAACAAGCAGGCGTGGACTTTCCCCTGGGCATCGGCTGGGGCGCAGTCTTCCTCGACTACGACAACGACGGCTGGCGCGACCTCTACCTCGCCGTCGCCGACACCGCCGACCACAAGGACATTGGCGCCAACCAACTCTTCCGCAACAACGCCGACGGCACATTCACTCCCGCCGCCTGCCGCAACGAAGCGACCGACGTCCGCATGAGCATCGGCGCCGCCTACGCCGACTACAACCACGACGGCTGGGTGGACCTCCTCGTCGGCAACCTCGACGAAGGCTACCGCCTCTACAAAAACCAGCAGGGGCAAACCTCCGGCAACCACTGGCTCGCCATCCAACTCATCGGCGCGGGACCCGTCAACCGCGACGCGGTTGGCGCGCGCGTCTATGTGACGGCGGGCGGCATCACCCAAATGCAGGAGGTCATCCTCGGCTCCAGCGTCATGGCGGGGAACGACCTCGCCCAGTATTTCGGTCTCGGCGGAGAGCGAAGCGCAGAAGTCCGCATCCGCTGGAGCAACGGAGTCGAACAGGTCATCCCAAACGTCAAAGCCGACCGGCGTTATCAAATCCGCTACGGCGAAACGGCGTTACAGCCCCTGCCCACAAACCCCGTCACCAAAACCAAGCCATCCTTCCTCGCCTACCTGCGTACCCTTACCAATTACCAATTACCACTCACCAGCAACCCCGATTCCCAACTCTCCCGCCTCATGGCTCAGGCAAACGTCACGCCGCCCGCCGCTCCCCCTCCGCCATCGCCCGAACTCGTCAAACTCGGCGAAGCGCTCTTCTGGGACCCCATCCTGAGCGGCAACCGCGACACCTCCTGCGCCACCTGTCACCACCCCAGCCTCGGCACGGGCGACAATCTTTCCGTCTCCATCGGCACCCGCGGCGTTGGGCTTGGGCAGCAGCGGCAACGCGGAGATGCCCGCGAACTCGTGCCGCGCAACGCAACCCCGCTCTACAACCTCGGATACGCCGAATGGACGACCCTCTTCTGGGACGGGCGCGTCTCAGGTGGACCTGAAGCCGGCTTCCACACCCCAGCCTCCGACCGCCTCCCCGACGGACTCGACAGCGTGCTTGCCGCCCAAGCCATGTTCCCCGTCCTCTCGCGCGACGAAATGCGCGGCTACCGCGGCGACATGGACATCTTCGGTCAGCCCAACGAACTCGCCGTCATCGTGGACTACAAATCCGCGCCTGTGTGGGATGCGCTGATGGCGCGCCTGCTGGCGATCCCCGCCTACGTGGACTTGTTCCGCGCCGCCTACCCCGGCGTGCCGGCGGACAAATTCGGCTTCCAGCACGCCGCCAACGCCATGGCGGCTTACGAGATTGCCGCCTTCACCTTCGAAGACGCCCCCTTCGACCGCTACCTGCGCGGCGACAAATCCGCCCTTTCAGATGACGCCAAACAGGGCGCGCTCCTCTTCTACGGGGAGGCGGGCTGCGCCGCCTGTCACTCCACAGGCTTGCTCACCGACCAGAAATTCCACAACCTCGCCGTCCCGCAGATCGGCGACGGCAAGGGACGCGAGCAGCCTCTCGACCTCGGGCGCGCCCGCGAAACCGGCAACGACTGCGACCGCTTCGCCTTCCGCACCCCGCCGCTCCGCAACGTTGCCATCACGGGACCCTGGATGCACAACGGCGCGTTCACCACGCTCGAGGCGGCTGTCCGCCATCACTTCGACCCGAAGACGAGCCTGCAAAACTACGACCCGGCGCAATTGAGCGAACTGCTCAAAGACACCTGTCAGGATCAGCCCGAAACCATCGCCGCCATCCTGAAATGGTACACGCCGAAGAACGCCAGCGAAGGCGTCCAACTGACGGACGAGGAAATGCGCCTGCTGCTTGCCTTCCTCGAGGCGCTCACCTCACCCTCCGCCCTCGACCTCAACCGCATCATCCCCGCCTCCGTCCCCAGCGGGCTGCCCGTCGGCGGCAATATCCAGAATCTCGAAACAGTATCAGCCGTCCCGTAGGTTCGAACCGCAGACGGGCTGAATGCAGAAAAGGCTTTCCCAAGGATGAAAATTCTATCCAGACTTGTCCCCTTCCTCCTGTTCATTTCCCTGCTGATGGGCTGCGCCTCGCCCACTCCGCCTCCGACCCTGCCTCCGCCGACCCTCACCCCCACGCCCGACCCCTACGCCGGCACAGACGGCTTCCGCTGGTGGAACGACACGGTCTTCTATGAGATTTTCGTCCGCTCGTTCTACGACAGCAACGGCGACGGCATCGGCGATTTCAACGGCATCACCGAAAAACTCGATTACCTCGAGGGCTTGGGCATTCGCGGCATCTGGCTGATGCCCATCCACCCCTCCCCCTCCTATCACGGCTACGACGTGACCGACTACTACGCCGTCAACCCCGACTACGGCACGCTGGACGATTTCAAACGCCTGCTCGCAGAGGCGCACAAGCGCGGCATCAAAATCATCATTGACTTCGTGATGAACCACACTTCGACCAAACATCCCTGGTTTCAGCAGGCGCTCACGCCGGGCAGCCCCTACCACGACTGGTACGTCTGGAGCGAGACCGACCCCGGCACGCCCGGTCCATGGGGAGCCAAAGCCTGGCACCGCGCCAGCAACGGGCTGTACTACTACGCCATCTTCTGGGACCAGATGCCCGACCTGAACTACGAACACCCCGCCGTGCGCGAAGAGATGAAGAAAATCACCGCCTTCTGGCTCGAAGAAGTCGGCGTGGACGGCTTCCGCCTCGACGCCGTGCGCTACCTCGTCGAAGGCGACCAACTGGCAGATTCCAAAGCCAATCACGCCTTTCTCGAAGAATGGGGGCAGTACTACCGCAGACTCAACCCGCAGGCGTTCACCGTCGGCGAAGCGTGGACCGACAACGCCAACGTCAAAAAATACACCGACACGAACCGCGAACTCGACTCCGCCTTCAACTTCGACCTCTCCGCCGCCATGCTCAAACTCAACGAGGGCAGCGTCTCCAGCCTGCGCTTCATCCTGCAAACCACCCTGCGTGACTTCCCCGAACAGGACAACGCCAACTTCATCACCAACCACGACATGCCGCGCGTCATGAACCAAATGGGCGCGGATAAGGAACAGCGCGCCAGACTCGCCGCCGCCATCCTGCTCACCGCGCCGGGCATCCCGTTCATCTACTACGGCGAAGAGATTGGCATGAGCGGAACCAAGCCCGATGAACTCATCCGCACCCCCATGCAATGGGACGCTTCGCCCAACGCCGGCTTCACCAGCGGCAGACCCTGGCAGCGCGTCAACTCCGATTTCCCCTTCGTCAACGCTGCGGCGCAGCAAGGCGCAGACGGCTCCCTGCTCGAACACTACCGCGCGCTCATCCAACTCCGCAACGCCCACCCTGCCCTGCGCATCGGCAAGACGTATGTGGCTGAGTCCAACTCCAACAAAATCCTTTCCTACCTGCGCGTCAGCGGCGGCGAAACCATCCTCGTCCTCATCCACATCGGCAGCGCCCCGCTGAGCGATTACCAGCTCGACCTCACCAGCGGTCCGCTCGCGGGTCAATACACCGCCGCCTCCCTGCTCGACGCATCCACGCCCGCCCCGCTCACCGCCAATGACAAAGGCGGCTTCGACGGCTACGTCCCCCTCCCCGAACTGCCGCCGTACAGTGTTTTTGTCATCCAACTTACGCCGTAGCGCGGCTTTGAAGTCGCAGCCCAAACAGCGACATGGATGTCGCGCCACAAACACACCAGCATACCCGGCGTTCTCTACGAGAGTGTCTTGAAATTCATGTTCCAACCACAGATGAACACAGATAAATTGGATTTACAAGGTAACTTCATTCCGTTTTTCTTCAGAATCAGTGTTCATCCGTGTTCATCTACGGTAAACCCCGATTTATAAAACACTCTCTAACGCCGTTCTGCGCCAGAGAGCGCCAACTACACAAAGATTCAAGGACCCTCTCTATGGAAGACTTCATCTTCGGCACCCTCGCCACCGACGACTCCCGTCTCAGATACCTGCAAGACACCCTCGGCGGTGTCACCCACGCCCACAAACGCCTCCCGCGCGACCCGTTACCTGGTCAGCCCATCCAAATCTTCCTCACGCTCGGACCTGACCACCCTCATCCCCGCGCCTGGGTTTACTGGACGAACGACGGCAGCGACCCCGCCGGCGCAAACGGACACGCCTCCAACGGCTACGCGACGCCGCTCGAACCCATTGCCTCCGAATGGAACACCTTCCTGTGGGGCTATGTCCGCACCTTTCGCGGCGAGATTCCCGCACAGGAAGCGGGGACGGTCGTCCGCTACCGCGCGGCGGCGGGCGGAAACGGCGGGGAAACCCCCGCCGACAACGGCGCGTACTACGCCTTCTACGTGGACGATGACCCGCCTCCCGCCTGGACGAAAGACGCCGTCATCTACCAGATCTTCGCCGACCGCTTCTTCTCTCCCGCCGCCGATTTTCCCACCGTAGAACCCAAACCCTCGCTCAAATGCAACGGCACCCTGCGCGGCATTACCGAAAAACTCGATTACCTCGCCGAACTCGGCGTCAACTGCCTGTGGCTCACGCCCATCTTCCCCAGCCCCAGTTACCACGGCTACGACGCAACCGACTTCTACGAAATCAATCCGCGCCTCGGCACAAAAGACGACTTCAAGGCGCTCATCACGGAAGCGCACGCGCGCGGCATCCGCCTGCTCATGGACTTCGTCCCCAATCACTGGTCCAACCGGCATCCAACTTTCATCGAAGCGCAGCGCGACCCCGCCAGCCCCTACGTCCAGTGGTACACCTTCGAGCAATACCCCGAAAAATACAAGACCTTCTTCGGCGTGAAAACCCTGCCGCAAATCAACCTGCGTTACGCGCCCGCCCGTCAGCATGTGCTGGACGCCGCCAAATACTGGCTGGATTTCGGCGTGGACGGCTTTCGCGTGGACTACTGCATCGGTCCCACCCCCGATTTCTACGCCGACTTCCGTCGCGTCACACGGACCTCCAAACCTGATTCGTGGACCTTCGGCGAAGCCGTGGACCCGCCCGACTCTCAACTCGCCTTCGAGGGCGGCATGGACGGCGCGCTCGACTTCATGCTCCTCGAAGCCCTGCGCAAGACCTTTGCCTTCGGCAAGTGGAGCGCCAAACAGTTCGCCGATTTCCTCGACCGCCACGAGGCATACTTCCCCGCGACCTTCTCGCGCCCGTCCTTCCTCGACAACCACGACATGAACCGCTTCCTGTGGGTGGCGCACAACGACACAAGCAAACTCAAACTGGCGGCGATGTGCCAGTTTACCTTGAGCGGCGCGCCCATCATTTACTACGGCACCGAGGTGGGACTCTCCCAACCCGCCGACGTGATGCAGCACGGACGCGCCATCCACGAAGAGGCGCGCATACCCATGCCCTGGGGCAGCGACCAGAACAAAGACCTGTTCGAGTTCTACCGTCAACTCATTCAAATCCGAAAAGACGAATCTGCGTTGAGGCATGGAAGGCGCGAAACCCTCCTCGCCGCCGAGGAAATCCTCGTTTACCGCCGCGCGGATGGGAACGGAAGTCTCTTGTGCGCGCTGAATATCTCCGAGAAGGCGGCGGAGTTCGAGGTGGAGGCGGCAGAGTCAAGCGTCGGGCTGGCGACCAATTCCAATTGCAGGATGCAGGCTGAGGGAAGTCGGAAGCGGTTCTTCCTTCCGCCGTTCAGCGGAGTGATCGTCAAATGAACATCGTCGGGGCGTTGAACCGGTTCGAGTCCTTTGAATCCAGATTCATTGCCGCGCGCAACGTGGATGTGTGGTGTCCGCCTGGGTATGATGAGGCTGACACGCGTTATCCTGTCATCTACATGCACGATGGGCAGAACTTGTTCGAGCCAATCTCATCCATTGGCGGCGCTGCGTGGGAGATGGATAAAGCCATCGCGCGCTTGATCGAGGCAGGGAAGATGCGCGGCGCGCTCGTGGTCGGCGTGTGGAACAGCGCTCTGCGCTGGCGCGAATACATGCCGCAAAAATCATATGAGTCGAATGCGTTGCGAATCCATCATGAGGCGTTCCTCAACCGCGCGGGCGGCGAACCGATATCGGATGCGTATTTGAAATTTCTGGTCGAAGAGGTCAAGCCGTTTGTGGATGCGAATTTCCGCACACTGCCCGACCAGCGTAATACCTTCGTGATGGGCTCGAGCATGGGCGGATTGATCTCGCTGTATGCGATCAGCGAATACCCCGAAGTGTTTTACGGCGCGGGGTGTCTCTCCACGAACTGGCCCGCGGGCGAGCATGAACTCGTGAACGAAATGGCAAAGTCCCTGCCCGACCCGCAGAACCACAAGTTGTATTTCGATTACGGCACCCTGGGGCTCGACGCGCTGTACGAACCGTATCAAATGAACATGGATAAACATGTACACGCGCGCGGCTACGTGGAAAATGTCCACTGGCTGACGCGCAAATTCGACGGCGCCGACCACAATGAAGCGGCGTGGCGCGCCCGCGTGGAAATTCCATTATCGTTTTTACTCTCGTAACCAAATTGAAGTAGAATCCAACCAGCAGGACAAGATGGCATCTTGTCCTGCTTGAATCTAAGCCACCGAGGTTTCTCCATGACCATTACCGCACCAGACTGGGTACAGGACGCCGTTTTCTATCAGATCTTCCCCGACCGTTTCGCCAAAAGCGAACGCAACCCCGCCCGCAGCCTGCCCTTCGAGCCGTGGGACTCGCCCCCCACGCCGCACGGCTTCAAGGGAGGCGACCTGTACGGCATCGCCGACCGTCTCGATTACCTCAAGGATTTGGGAATCACGGCTCTTTACCTGAACCCGATCTTTGCCTCCGCTTCGAATCACCGCTACCACGCCTACGATTATTACGAGGTAGACCCGCTCCTCGGCGGGAACGACGCCTTCCGCCACCTGCTGGACAAGGCGCACAAGAAGGACATCCGCATTGTGCTGGACGGGGTCTTCAATCACGCTTCGCGCGGCTTCTGGCAGTTTCATCACGTTCTCGAATGCGGCGACGGCTCGCCCTACCGCGACTGGTTTCACTTCGACCCCGACCGCCTGACCCGCAAAAAGCACTGGGGCGCGTACCCCGGTCCGCAGGAGCAGAGGGCGTTGAGTCACGGCGAGCCGAGCCTCACCGCCATCGGGTACGGCGCATGGTGGAACCTGCCCGCCCTGCCCAAGTTCAACACGAACACTCCCGCCGTGCGCGAATTTCTCTTCGGCGTCGCCGAATACTGGATCAAGCTCGGCGCAGACGGCTGGCGGCTGGATGTACCCACCGAGATTGACGACGACTCGTTCTGGCAGGAATTCCGCCGCCGCGTGCGCAAGATCAACCCCGAGGCATACATCGTCGGCGAGATCTGGCACGAATCACAGCGCTGGCTTCAGGGCGATCAGTTCGACGCCATCATGAACTACGACGTGACCAAGCCGGTCATTGCCTTCTTCTCGAACGGAAACCTCGACTTGAAGGTGCTGCATCAGCAAAGCAACTATCATGGCATCCATCATTCCATTGACGCGCACGAATTCGCAAACCGCATTGACCACAATCTGGGGCTGTACAAAAAGGACATCACCTACGCCCAGTTGAATCTGCTCGACAGCCACGATACGCCGCGCTTCCTCTCCTGCGTCCGCGGGGACAAGGCGTCGCTCAAACTGGCATGGCTGTTCCTGTTTGCCTACCCCGGCGCGCCGTGCATTTACTACGGCGACGAAATCGGCATGGAAGGCGAACACGACCCCGACTGCCGCCGCGCCTTCCCCTGGGAGGAGAGCAAATGGGATCACAACCTGCGCGATTACGTCAGGGAACTCATCGCCCTGCGAAAGAAAAACCCCGCTCTGCGGCGCGGCGATTACAAACGCCTGTGGTCGGCAAATGGAACTTATGCCTTCTCGCGCTCGCTCGATGGGAAAACGTTCGTCGTGGGGTTGAATGTATCGGAAACGCCTCAGCAGATCCACGTCATGTATGAGGGGGGGAAGACGCCCAAGCCCGTGTTCGGCGAGGCGTCCGAGATTTCGATGCGCGAGGGGCGTTTGTGGCTCACCATCCCGCCGCGCAGCGGGGTGGTGTTGAAAAGCGCGTAGAATGCGTTCTCTAACGCATCGGCTCGATCAACGACGGCGCAGGGCTTGCCTTGCGCCGTTTTTTATCCCCACACGGCTTTGACCAGCGCGGGCAAAATCTCCCCCGATTTGCCCTGCAGGAAGAAATCGGCTTTGGGCGTGAGCGGCGTCGGCTCGAGGTTGACCTCGACCACGATTGCGCCGCGGTTGCGGGCGGCATACGCCAGCGACGCGGCAGGCTGGACGACGCCCGACGTGCCGATGGAAAAGAAGACCTCGCACGTCCGCGCCGCCTCCACCGCCGCCTCGAGTTGCTCGCGCGGGAGCGCCTCGCCAAACCAGACGACATCCGGGCGGAGCAAACCGCCGCAGACTTCGCACCTCGGCACGGATTCGCTGTCGTCGCCCCAGGTTTCGGCGAAGGCGTAACATTCCGAACAGCGCACGCGCTGGATGTTCCCGTGCAGTTCAAGCAGGCTGCGGCTTCCCGCCATGCGGTGCAGACCGTCCACGTTTTGGGTGATGAGGGTGAAATGGGGAATGCGCTTTTCGATTTCAACCAACGCGTAGTGACCGGGGTTGGGGCGCACGGCTTTGACGGCTTCGCGCCGCCAGGCGTACCAGTCCCAGACAAGTTTGGGGTCGCGGGTAAAGGCTTGGGGGGAGGCAAGGTCTTCGGGGCGGTACTGCGCCCAGAGTCCGGCTTGCCCTGAGCCTGTCGAAGGGTGCGCATCGCGGAAGGTGCGGAGTCCGCTTTCTTGTGAGATTCCGGCTCCGGTTAGGGCGGCAAGGTTCGAGGTCCGAAGGAGAAGCGCGAGGAGGTCGGGCGGGAAGGTCACAGTCCGCATTTGGCGAGGGAGAGGATGCGGTCGTAGAGTTGGGTGCGTCCGAGAATTTCGTTGTTTTCGTTGACGGAAACGAACTGGTATTCGATCCAGGCGTTTTTGTAGTAGAAGTAGCGGCGCAGGTGGCGGGGTTCGATGTTGTAGTTGAAGGAGCCGTCCTGCAGTTTGATCATCTGGGCGCCGGCGCTCCATTCGCTGACGTTGAGGGTGTTTTGTTTATCGCGCAGGCGCAGGAACATGTAGACGCGGTCGGTGCGGGCGGGGTCTTCGACGAAGACGGTCATTTTGATGCTGCGGGTGGTGCAGGCGCCCTCGCCCCAGTAGAGGGTGGGGGCAGAAAACAGGATGCCCCTGAAGCCAACGTTCTGTTCGAAGAAGGTGAGTTTGCTCATGTCGTTGATGAACTCTTCGGAGAAGGTGGGCAGGGGAACGAGGGTTGATGTGGGGGGCAGTTCGGGGGTGGCGAACGGGTCGCCGCCGGGGGTGAAAGTGACCGGCGTAACGGTGGGGACGGCGAAAAAGTCCACGGTGGGGATGAGGGTGACGGTCGGTTGAGGCGTGGGGGTGTCGGCGGGCAGGGTGGGGGTGGGCGTCGCCAGAAGTTGAGTGAGATCGGAGAGTTGAAAGCCGGAGCAGCCAGCAAGGAGGGCAATCAGCAGAAGGAAGGGAAGGGTCTTTTTCATGGCGGGTCCTGTCATGGCAAGGCGCTGCAATGCGTGACGGAGACGCTGGTACGGTCCACCACGGTGCGTCCCAGCACGGTCAGCCCGGCGGTGGAGGCGACCAACTGGTATTGAAGCCAGGCATCCTGAAACTGGTCGTAATCTTGAATCTGGTCGAGTTCGAGTTTGTAGAAGTAGATGCCCTGATCGTTATCTTTCATGATGGCGCCGCCGCCCCAGTCGGTGCCGCGCCCGCTGTATTTATCCTGCAGGCGGAAGAAGAGAAGCACATACTTGAGCCGCCGCACGCGGTTGACGGTGGCGGTGAACAGAATCGAGCGCTCGCCCTGGCAATCTCCTCCCCACACCAGTTGATTGGTGGAGCGCTGGACGACCTGAAAGATAAGCGGCGAGGGGGTGTTCAGGATGGGGGGAAGCGTTTCGAGAGTGATGGTGGGACGGGGGGTGCGGGTGAGGGTGGGTGTGCGGGTGGGCAGGACGCCGGGCGGAAGCGTGGCGGGCGGCTCGGTGGGCGGCTGAGTGTTGAGCGCAAACGGGTCGCGGGTGGCAGTGGGCGAGGGGAAGCGGGTGACGGTGGGCGCGGGGGTATCGGTGGGCGCGGGCGTGGCAGAAGCGGAAAGCGCAAAATCAAAAGGAAGTGCAGAACATCCGCTCAGCGCAAGGACGAGAAGAATGACGACGGTTTTCACGAAAGGGCTGTGCATGGCTTCCTCGAACGAATCGGCGGGACGATTGCATCTATTGTATCCTGTTTGCAGGGGATTCATTGCCCTTTGACCTTGCTTCCTTGTTGGGGATTTGCGCTTCACACCGCCCCGACAATTGAATCGGCTATGGTTTTCTCAAAGTCAGCAAAAGCGGCATCGAATGGACGCGAATGAACCCAATTTTTGTGTAATTCGCGTAATTCGATGCAAAAA
>DAOUBY010000218.1:0-1975 GCA_034432325.1 Anaerolineales bacterium | reverse complement strand
TCAATTCGCGCCGCAGGAGCAGGAAGATGACCAGCGCGCTGACGGCGGCGAACGCCCAGCCTTTGTAGGTTTGCAATTGCGTGAGGAGACGGTTATCGGTCACCAACGCGGCAAGCAGGCGGTCGGAGAGCAAAATCCACAACCCGCCAAAGAGCAGGTAGAGGAGCGCCACCCTGAAATCCAGCGGAAGCCGTCTTTTCTTCATGAGGAAGTTCCCTCGTATTCCCATCATGCGTCACACGCACGCTGCGCTCTGTCCGAACACTTCCGATTGTACTGTGTTGACGCGGAGCGCAACAGGGGAATTTTGGCGGAGACTCCCTCACAACGCTCGAAACGCCCGTTCCGCCGCCTCGAGCGTGCGGTCAATCACCTCGTCGGTGTGCAAGATCGAAATGAATCCCGCCTCGAACTGCGAAGGCGCGAGATAAACCCCGTTCTCCAGCATCTTCTGAAAGAACTTTGCAAAGCGGACTTTATCCGCCGCCTTGACCGTGTTCCAGCCCAGGGGCTGGGTCTCGCTGAAGAAGGTGGTGAACATCGTGCCGACCCGCGTTTGCTGGATGGGGACTCCCGCGCGCTTCGCCGCCTCCCCAATTCCCGCTTCCAACCGACCTGCCGCCTGTTCCAGTTTCCTCCAAACCTCCTCTCCCCGAATCAGAGTCAGCGCCGCGATGCCGGCGCTCATCGCCAGCGGGTTGCCCGAAAGCGTTCCCGCCTGATACATCGGTCCCAGCGGCGCGACAAGCCGCATGATCTCACGCTTCCCGCCATACGCGCCGACAGGCAGACCGCCGCCGATGACCTTGCCCAGCGTGGTCAGGTCTGGCTGAATGTGGTAGAGAGTCTGTGCGCCGCCCTTGTGGACGCGAAACCCCGTCATCACCTCATCGAAAATCAACACCGCGCCATACTGCGTGGTGAGTGAACGGAGCCCCTCCAAAAAACCCGGCTGCGGCGGAACGACGCCCATGTTCCCCGCCACAGGCTCGACGATGACGCCGGCGATCTGGCTGGGGAACTTTTTGAACAGCGCCTCCACCGATTCCAGGTCATTGAATTGCGCCACCAGCGTATCCGCCGCGGCGGCGCCCGGCACGCCGGGCGAATCGGGCAAGCCGAGAGTTGCCACGCCCGAACCCGCCTGCACGAGGAGCATATCGGCATGACCGTGATAACAGCCGTCGAACTTGATGATTTTTTCGCGTTTGGTGTAGGCGCGGGCAAGGCGCAGGGCGCTCATGGTGGCTTCTGTTCCGCTGTTGACGAAGCGGAGCATCTCGATGTTCGGCATGAAGTCCATGATGCTCTTTGCCAGTTCGATTTCCAGCGGGCTGGGCGCGCCGTAGGATGTGCCGTTGAGCGCGGTCTCCTGAATGGCTTTCACCACTGCGGGGTGGGCGTGACCCGTGATGAGCGGTCCCCATGAGAGGACATAGTCAATGTAGCGGTTGCCGTCCACATCGAAAAGATACGCCCCCTCGCCGCGCGCGATGAAGAGCGGTTGTCCGCCCACGGCGCGGAAGGCGCGCACAGGTGAGTTGACCCCGCCGGGAAAGAGGGCTTGGGCTTGTTGGAAGAGGTGGATTGAGTTTTGGATGTTCATGATATTTACCCTTGAATTGATTTTTATTCGCCCGAAAAGTTCGGTATACTCAGCGTTATGAGCGAAAAACCAGACGTTCTCCATGAAATCAAACTCTATGTGGATGCAGCGCGCGAAGAATTGCAGGCTGCGAAGTTAAATCTCGAGAACGACTTTTACAGCGCTTGCGCCAGCCGCACCTATTACGCTGTTTTTTATGCAGCAACGGCATTGTTGAAAACTAAGGAATTGTCGTTTTTCAAGCATACGGCTGTTCTCAGCGCATTTCGCCAGCATTTTAGAATTGCTCTTGAAAAACTATCACAACCGCGAAGATTTTGTAGCGCGACATTCATGTCGCTTTAGGTTGCGGAATGAATTCCGCGCTAC
>DAOUBY010000217.1:0-7316 GCA_034432325.1 Anaerolineales bacterium | reverse complement strand
AGGACTTACGCGTAATCAACGTTCTCTAACGTGGATTATCCAGTCTGCGCGTTAGAGAACGCGCTCTACGCAGGGTTTTGCGTAAGTCCTGGGGTATAAAAATGACCAACCCGAAGGTTGGTCATTTTGCTCAACTTTCCAAACGTTCGCCCAACTCCCATCGCTGGAAGCGGCGGACGAGAATGTTTTCGCCGATGGCGCCCACCGCCTGCAAAATCAGTTTTTCGATGGTGAGGGATTCATCGCGGATGTAGGGCTGGCGCAGAAGCACCACTTCGTCTTTGAATTTTTCGATGCGTCCCTGAACGATTTTTTCGGCGACGTTATCGGGCTTGCCTTCCTCTTTGGCGCGGGCGCGGGCGATTTCCGCTTCACGCTCCAGGACCTCGGCGGGGATTTCATCTTCCTTGATGTAGCGCGGGGCGGAAGCGGCAATCTGCAGGGCGATTTCGTGCGCCAGTTCGCGGAACTTTTCGGAGCGGGCGACAAAATCGGTCTCGCAGTTGACTTCCACCATCACGCCGACGCGTCCGCCGCCATGCGAGTAGAGTTCCACCACGCCTTGCGAGGCTTCGCGGTCGGCGCGTTTGGCGGCGGTTGCCATGCCCTTTTCACGGAGCCAGTCCACAGCCTTTTGAAAATCTCCGTTGGATTCGGTGAGCGCCTTGCGGCAGTCCAGCACGCCGGCGTTGGTGGCGGCGCGCAATTCTTTGATCATTTCAGTCGTAATTTCCATTGACGGATTCCTTCTTCGCTAACAGGTTATTCTTCAGAGGCGGAGGCTTCGTCGTCCACATCCGAAATATCATCATCCAAATCTTCGGCTTCCTCCACACGCGAAACGTTCAACTTTGCCAGCGTGGATTCGCCCAGCAGGTCGCCCTCATCCAGTTCGTCGTCAAGATCGACGCGGCGGGCAGGTTTGCGGGCGGATTTGTCGTCGGCGGTTTCCGCGGCGGCTTCGCGGGCATCCAAATCGTCCTCTTTGCGCATCGCCTTGCCTTCCAGCACGGCGTCGGCAATTTTGGCTACCAGCAGTTTGATGGCGCGGATGGCGTCATCGTTGGAGGGGATGACGTAGTCCACATTCTGCGGATTGCAGTTGGTGTCCACCAGCGCAACCACCGGGATGTTGAGCAGATTGGCTTCGTGCACGGCGGCATCCTCTCTGCCCACGTCAATGACAAACAGCAGATCCGGGCGGCGTTTGAGTGTACGCAGACCTTCCAGGCGGGTTTGCAAGCGCACGATTTCGCGGCCAATCAACAACGCTTCCTTCTTGGTCAGATGCGCCAGTTCGTTGTTATCGCGCATCTTTTCGAGACGTTCCATTTCCTGAATGCGGGCGTAGATGGTGGGCCAGTTGGTCAGCGTGCCGCCCATCCAGCGTTCGGTCACGTAGGGCATGCCGCAGCGGGTCGCTTCTTCGGCAATGGTCTCCTGCGCCTGGCGCTTGGTGCCGACGAACAACACAATGCCGCCGTTTGCCACGGTATCGCGCACCACGTTGTATGCCTGATTCAACAGTTTGGAAGTCTGCTGAAGGTCAATGATGTGGATGCCGTTGCGCTCCGTGAAGATGTACGGCTTCATACGGGGGTCCCACTTGTTGGTGCGATGTCCAAAGTGGACGCCGCTCTCCAAGAGGGCTTTCATGGAAATAACAGCCATGGTGCTCCTTATCGCCTGCCGGCAGCGCGGGAGGTTGCAAAGTCTGCGCCCGGCAGAGTGAGTTTAGCGGGAATTGGTAACCCGCTCAGGGACGCTTGTTGCCCGTCCCAGGCAAGATGTGTGGCGCTTTTCGCGCCGCGGCGCGCATTATAACACAGGATTTGCCGCCTCCCGCTTCGCGCCCGACGGGAGACCTGCTCCCCTCCGAACTGCCTTTTTCTCCTCTGAAAACTTGTTTTGTCACTGTCCATAAACACTGATAGGACTTACGCAAAACTTTACGTAGAGCGCGTTCTTCAACACGCTGGAAAGGTAACTGATTGCCTTACAACGCAGGCAGATGCAGATTTTTTGAATATTCCGACAAAAAAGCCCCGATATCGTTCGGGGCTGATGCGGCTGTTACACCACAGCGTTCTGACCGTACAACTGCTGCTTGATGTTCACCACCCGCTTTCTCAAATCGGTCTTGGTTTCGATTTCGCTGGCGATTTTGTCAATGGCGTACATGACCGTGGTGTGATCGCGCCCGCCCAGCGCCTCGCCGATTTGCGGCAGGGAAGCGTTGGTCTCCTTGCGCAGGAGGTACATCGCCACCTGACGGGGCTGCGCGATCTTCTGGGAACGGTCCCGCCCAAGCAGGGCATCCACCGAAATCTGCCATTCGCGCGCCACCAGTTCGATGATTTTTTGCGGGGCAACGTCGGTGCGCTGGGGGAGCAGGTCTGCCAGAGCCACCTCGACCAGGTCCGGGGTCAGGGAAGCGCCGCTCAGGTCGGCAAAGGCAAGGATACGGTTGAGCGCTCCTTCCAGTTCACGGATGTTCGACTGCACGCGTTCGGCGATCAACTCCAGGATTTCGTTGGGGACGCGGCGTCCCATCCGTTCGGCTTTGGCGCGCAGGATGGCAAGGCGGGTTTCCAGGTCTGGCGGCTGGATGTCGGCGGTCAGCCCCCACTCGAAGCGGGAACGCAGGCGTTCTTCCAGCGTGACCAGCGCCTTGGGGGGGCGGTCGGAGGAGACGATGATTTGCTTGTCCTGCCCGTGCAGGGTGTTGAAGGTGTGGAAGAACTCCTCCTGGGTGGATTCTTTGCCGGCGATGAACTGGATGTCGTCCACCAGCAAAACGTCAATCGAACGGTATTTTTCGCGGAATGCCTGGGTGGTGTGGGTGCGGATGGCGGAAATCAGGTCGTTGGTGAATTCCTCCGAGGAGACGTACAGCACCCTCAGCCCGCGCGCCTGGCAGGCGTTGCCGATGGCATGGAGGAGGTGGGTCTTCCCGAGACCCACCCCTCCATAGAGAAAGAGCGGGTTGTAGGCGCGGGCGGGCTTTTCTGCCACCGCCAGGCAGGCGGCATGCGCCAAGCGGTTGCCAGAGCCTACAACAAATGCGTCAAAGACGTAGCGGGGGTTCAGGTTGGAACTGCGCACAGGTCCTTCGTAAGCCTGTTCGGCTTCGTCAGGGGGTTGAACGGGAAAGTCCAGGGGAGAGGCGGCGGGTTCGTCGGTTGTCCAGTCCGATTCACTGCCGCGGACGACGAAGTGGACATCCACATTCGAGTTGAAGAGATCTGCCAGCAGGCGGTTGATGGTTCCCGCCAGGCGGGTTTCGAGCCAGTCGCGGGCATAGGCATTGCGGACACTAATGGTCAGCGTGCTGTCCTTGTAGGAGACCGGCTTGGTATCCCGCACCCAGGTATCGAAGGAGGCGCGCGGCATTTCCATTTGAAGTTGTCCAAGTACTGATTGCCATGCCTGTTCAGCGTTCATAAATTGCTCCAGTGCCGTGTTGATGAGTATGCCGAATTAATCCGCTTCGTCAGCGGCTTGGTTTACATGTATGCTCTTATCACATGTCTTACAGGGAGTTAGAGATGTGAATGATTCTCCACATCCTTTACATCAGCGTGCCATCATTCTAGCAGAGAGTCGGGGAAAATAACAACACGTAAAGCCTACGTTTGTTTTAAAACATCGCCTTTTTTAAGGTCGCTCAACGTTAAAGATTTGGGGCGCGAATTTTTTTTATACGCACACGTTTGTAGAACACTCGTTTCAGCCAAGTATCGTTTGGGAAGTTATCCACACCCCCATATATGGTGCTGCGCTGTGAAATGGACCCCATGAATGCAGATGTGGAATGCGGTTCTTTAAAAAACGCGCCGTGAGAACTCGATTAAGAACCTGTTAACGAGCCTCCGGTTTCTGTGATTCAAGATGAGAAAACCGCAGGAGGGCTGTTTTTATGCGCGCGTTTCGCGCGGAACCCATGCCAGGACGGTCGTTCCCTCGTTGGGAGCGGAGGAAATGTCCACATCGCCGCCGACGGAACGCGCCCGGGTGCGCATGTTGGATAGTCCATGACCGATATTGGCTTGCATGGCTTCCATGTCGAAGCCTTTGCCGTCGTCATTGATTTCCATCAACACGCGTTCATCGGTCGTCCACACCGCAATGTGGATTTTTTTCGCCCGCGCGTGCTTAGCCGAATTGGCTAACGCTTCCTGACAAATGTGAAACAATGCCAGAACATGGCTTTGCGGCAGGTCAGTCAGGTCTGACTCGGGTTCGGTGAGGTAGACATCTGCAAAGGTGTTGGCGCGATACTCTGCAATCAGGCGTTTGATGCCGCTCATCAAGCCGTCACTGCCCAGTTGACGGGGGCGCAGGTCCAGAATGTAGGAACGCAGGTCGCGGATGGTCTGATTCAAGCCGTCAATGGCATGTTGGACACGCTGTCTGGCGTCCTGCGGGTCGGTTTCGATGGAGTGGAGGGCGCTTTCCAGCGAAAGCCCCACCCCGTAAATGGACTGGATGATGCCGTCATGCAGGTCCATGCCGATGCGCTGACGTTCCTCCAGCACGGCAAGCCGCCTGGCGTTGGCATGCAGGCGGGCGTTCTCAATGGCAAGTCCTGCCCAATTGCCCACCGCCGCCATCATTTCGACGTTGCGGCCGTCTATCGGCTCTGTGCCCTGGGTGGCGACGCTCATCACCCCCATCAGGTTTTCGCCCGAAAGCAGGGGAATACACGCAATCTGACGGAATCCCGCGCGGACCACCGCCTCCCGCAGAAAACGGACATCGTTTGCCAGGTCATTGCTGACCACCGGCTTGCGGGTCTCTGCCACAATGCCGACATACCCCTCCCCCACTTTGAACACGTTGCGCGTCCAAAAGGCTTCGGCGGCTTGCCCGCGGTGCAAGACCATGCGCAGCGACTTGCCGTCTTCCTCCAGCAGGAAGATCTCGCCCGCCTCCACGCGCATGTAGTTCATCACCAGCCCAAGGGTTTTGTTCAGAATTTCGTCGAGTTCCAGGCTCGAGGTCAGGGTGGAAGCGATGCTGTTGAGAAATGCCATGTCCACGTTGCGGCGCGTCAGGGCAATATCCCGTTCGCGCATTTGCTCGTACAAGCGCGCGTTCGTAATGGCGGTCGCGGCGTAGGCGGCGAGCATCTGGATGATTTTTTCGTCGTCGGCGGTAAATTCGGGAGCGTATTTTTTATCGGTCAGGTAAATCTGCCCCAACTGGCGGTCGCCCGTGCGGATGGGAACGCCCAAAAACGAGCGCATGGGAGGATGATTGGGCGGGAACCCCACCGAAAGCGGATGCTCCCGTATGACCGGCACCCGCAGCGGTTGTTTCGCGTTCATCAACGCCCCAATCAGCCCCAGCCCCTTAGGGGGGTGCGCGATCCGTTTGATTTCTTTGGCGGTCATGCCAACCGCAATGAACTTTTCCAGTTTTCCTTGCGTATCCAGAACCCCCAGCGCGGCATAGGTTGCCTCTGCCTGCTCGCAAGCCACCGTTGCGATGCGCTCGAGCAGCGTTTCCAGCGAAACATCTTTCACCAGTTCCAGGCTTGCCTGGTGCAGGGCGATCAAGCGCTCTTGTAATTGTTCCCGTGTCAGCAACATGACAAAGACACCTCGCTCAGATTATCTCATAATTCTGCCCGTAATGGGTGCAAATCTGATAGATTTTGGCAGAAGAGTACAATAGAATAAACCCGCAAAGGTGAAACCATGACAACTTCCCGCATTTCTGGATTTTACAACATGACCCTCGAGGAGCGCCGCGCCAAACTGGCACAGGCTTTCTCCTCCCCCGAGGGGACGCATCTGACTCCGCCCGATCTTGCCGCGTGGACTTCAGGCGGACTCTCCGCTGAATCCGCCGATCACATGATCGAGAACGTCGTCGGGCTGCACAGCCTGCCGCTGGGCATTGCGCTGAACTTCGTGGTCAACGGGCGGGAGGCGCTCGTCCCCATGGCAATCGAAGAGCCGTCGGTGGTGGCGGGCGCATCGTTCATGGCGAAACTCGCCCGCGCCGGCGGCGGATTCACCGCCACCACCACCGATCCGCTCATGATCGGGCAGATGCAGGTCATTCACGTGACCAATTTACATGAAGCAAAGTTGAAACTTTACGAGCATAAAGCCGAACTCCTCGCCGAAGCAGATTCGATTGACCCTATCCTCAAGAAATTCGGCGGCGGGGCGCGCGACCTGGAAGTACGCGTCATTGACGATTCGCCCATTGGCGGGTTTCTGGTCGTTCACCTCATCTACGATGTCCGCGACGCGATGGGCGCCAACGCAGTCAACACCGCCTGCGAACGGCTTGCTCCCAAGGTCGAAGCCATCACCGGCGGACGAGTCCACCTGCGCATCCTCTCCAACCTGGCAGACCGCCGTATTGCGCGGGCGCGCTGTACCATCCCGGTGAAAGAGTTGGCGTTCGAAACAACGACGCAAGATGGAATCTTGCGCTACAGCGGTGAGGAGGTCCGCGACGGCATCATCGCCGCCTACGCCTTCGCCGCTGCCGATCCCTACCGCGCCGCGACGCATAACAAAGGCATCATGAACGGGGTGGATGCGGTGGTCATTGCCACCGGCAACGACTGGCGCGCCATCGAAGCCGGCGCGCATGCCTACGCCGCCCGCTCTGGCAGGTACACTTCCCTCTCCACCTGGGGCAAGGACAAGGACGGTAACCTCGTCGGTACGCTGGAAATGCCGATGGCGGTGGGAATCGTCGGCGGCGCGACCAAAGTCCACCCCGCCGCGCAGGCAGCGGTCAAACTCATGGGCGTGAAAACCGCCTCCGAACTGGCAGAGATCATTGTCTCGGTGGGACTCGCCCAGAATATGGCGGCGCTGCGTGCCCTCGCCACTGAAGGCATCCAGCGCGGACACATGTCGCTGCACGCGCGGCAGGTCGCCATCGCCGCCGGCGCGAGTGGAGACTTGATCGAGAAAGTCGCAAGCCAGATGGTGGCGGAGAAGGTGGTTAGAATAGACAGAGCGGAAGAAATATTGAAGAAGTTTTCAGATGATTTCATGCAAGAGCGGGAACACCCCCCTGCTCAAGATCGAGAAAATCCATTTTCATAAAGCAAGACTTCCGAAGCCTATGAGACTTCGGAAGTCTGAAAGGTCTCTACATGACAACCCCTCACCTTCACACACACCCTTCGGCCACTCTCCTCAAACCCAACAAACCCGTTGGCATCATCGGCTACGGCGCCTACGTGCCGCGCTACCGCCTGCCGGCGAAAGAAGTCGCCCGCGTCTGGACCGGCGGCAAAGGCGGACTGCCCATCAAAGAGAAAGCCGTCCCTGGGCTGGATG
>DAOUBY010000216.1:0-11927 GCA_034432325.1 Anaerolineales bacterium | reverse complement strand
TCTGAAGAAAAACGAGATGAAATTACTTTGTAAATCCAATTTATCTGTGTTCATCTATGGTTGGAACATGAATTTCAAAACACTCTCTAAGTCCTGGTCAAGCATTGTCTGCCTCTTACGGGAGGCTTCCCGCCGATTCGCACAACACCGGCTGATTGAAAACCACCTCGCACTCCACCCACTCCCTCTCGAACCTGATCAGCACATTCAAATCTACAAAGTCATTTTCATACCCGCTCACAACCAGCCGATACCCCGGCGAAATAGACCCCTCCACCGGGCGGAACGCCCCCGCGTGCATCCTCCTCGCCTCTGCCGAATTCATCTCCTGCCCGCGGTTTGCCAGAATGAACTGAAGCGTACGGTCAACTGCCAGCGTGGACTGCCGCATGGGTTGATTGAACAAGCCATTGTCCAGGAGCGAGCCGGCGATCCCCATCAAAATCAGGGCGGTGAGAATCGGCGTCAATTTCCCAAGAACCGATGTCGAAAACACCGCCGACGCGCTCATCGGAATCTGCAAAATGCCCGTAATTGCCAGAAAAATTGCCAGCCAAACATACGCCAGCCCCACCCCCTGCCGGAAGTCTGAAAAATACTGGTAGTGAAGCAGATCGCGCAGTTGAGGCTCCATCAGCGACATTGCCCTCGGCAGAATCGTAAGCGGCAGATGAACCGTCAGCCATGCGAACGCGAAGCCGGTCATCAGCCAGATGAGCAGGGCGGCGAGCGTTTTGTCCGACAATGCCGCCAGCCAGCCTGCCGCCGCCCCCACAGCCATGCAAATGACCGCCCCAATGGCAAACTTCAGCCAGGGGAACAAGCCGTGGTGCATGCTCAAAACATAGGAGTCGATGCCCCACGCAAAAACAGAAAACCCAAGCCCCAGAAACAGCCCAAACCAGATGCCGTAACGGTGTTTTTCTCTCAAGACATCGGTGCGTTCCAGGTTTGGGTTCAACGGTTGGAGTTTCATGGTTTCAGGGTCTCGCTTTTATGGTTAGCGTGTAAGTGATGGATTGCAATGCGCCGGCGGGCGAAAGCGCCTCGAGATGGAGGAGATGCGCCGCGCCGGGCGTCACCTGCACAGCCTTTTCGGGCGCGTTGCAGGCAACGGGCAGACCGGGCGGGGTCATCTCCGCGCGGAGCGAGCCGCTGCCGCTGCATTGCAGGCTGACAAAGACAAAATTGCCGTAAGGGGTGAAGGCAATCCAATCCTCCGCGTCGCCCTCTGGCGCAGAAACGCCGCCATTGTATATCACGGTCTGCGTTCCGGCACGCTCAAAAAGAATGGTTTTTAGCGGGGCTTCAGCGGAGTCGAAATCAGGGGGCGCAGGGACAACTGTCGGCGTGGGAGGAAGCGGCGTGTCTGCCGCTGTGGCGGTACCCGCCACCTCGCCGCTGTCGGCGATGATGGGCAGGGCGTCCGCATCTGACGCGCGCACAAAGGCGGCGTTGACCCAGCCTTTCCCCTCGGCGCCGCCGCTGAATTCGATTTGAAGCCAGGAACCGTCGCGGTTTTTACCCGTCAGGCGGACAACGTCATTTGCGTTGAGAATGCCCAGGGAATTGAAAGCGGTGCCTGGCCCGCTGCGGATGTTGATTTGCTGGAGGACCACTGCGCTGCCGGTTGGATCGGTCCCCCCGCTTCCAATCACCGGGACCTCGGGCTTTGCCGCCGTCCGAACATACTGCGCCGTGACCCAGCCTTTTCCGTCTGATCCTGCCTCGTAGAGGATTTGCCACCAGTTGCCGCCCGCGTCCTGCCCGACGATTTGCACATTGACGTTTGCGGCGAGGATGCCCAACACTTCCCCTGCGGTGGACGGTTCCGCGCGGACGTTGAGTTGGGTGGACGTGACGCCGGGAACGGGGGCAACGGTTGGCGTGGGAGGAGGCGGAGGGGGCGTCTGGGAGGGGCGGGGCGTGGGGGAGGGCGGGAGGGTGGCGGTGATGAGCGTCGTCGGGACGGGGGTGGGGAGTTCGGTCTGGACGGTGATGCGGCAGCCGCTGAGGAGCGCACAGACTGCCAGAAGGGAAAGGATGAATTTCTTTGGCACGGGGATGATTGTATCAAAACAAACACCGCCTCGCAGGGATGGCGGGCGGTGTTTTGGCGCCCCCGCGCAGACTCGAACTGCGCTCTTCGGCTCCGGAGGCCGACGCTCTGTCCACTGAGCTACGGGGGCGGGCAGGGCGATTTTATCACCGAGCCGGAGACTTCGGAAGTCTCTTCCTCATGCGCTGGCTTGAGGCGCAAGTTGCGCCAGTTCAGCCCGCAATTTTTCGATGATGGCGGTGTTCCCGCGCTCCTCGCCGAATTTTTGGAATTGTTCCTTCTTGTGAGCGAGTTCGCCAAGCACCTGATAGAAGCGCCTCGTGGCGCGGAAGTTTCCCGCCGAAAGCGCCGAGAGATGCGTGCCGGTCTGGAAGAACGAAATGGCGGTGTTGTACTGATTTTGCGTGATGACGCCACTGGTCACCTCGTCTGCCAACTGCCGCTTGAGGATGTTGCGCTCATGGGCAATCATCCAAATGATGAAGCCCAGCATGACGGCGTAGCCGGTGTAATCTGCCAGCAAGCCGAGGATGAATCCGCCTCCGCCGCCCAGCAGACTGCTGAAGGTGTTGTGGAAGGAGTGCGCCAGCACGGCGACAGTGTACCCGGCAGGGATGGCAAGGATCTTGACCAGCATGTTTTTGCTGGTGCGCGACACCGCCAGCCCGATGCCCGTGAATGCCGTGAAGAAGGGGTGCATCCAGCCGACGAGAATCACGCGGATGAACACCAGCGTCCAGAAGCCTGCCCAGCCGCCCTCCTGAAAGCCGTTGCGGTAGATGTACAGCACGTTCTCGATGGCGGCGAAACCCATGGCGGTGATGCCGCCGTAGACGATGCCGTCCAGCACCGAGTCGAACTCATTGCGGAACATGAGGAAGACCACCAGCACCGCCAGCCCTTTGAGCGCTTCCTCGATGATCGGCGCGATGATGGAGGTGGTGCTGAAATCCGCCGCGCCTGCCGAGCCGGTCAGCAGGTAAACGCCAACGCCAAAGGCGGTGTTCAAAATATACGCGCCGCCTCCGGCGATGATCACGCCCCACAAGAACGCCGCCCCAAGCAGAAGTTTCGGCTCCTTTTCGTAGCGGTCCAGCCAATAGACGAACGCCGCAAACACGAACATCGGCACAAACCCAAAGAAAAACGCTGCCAGCAATGCCATATTTCCTCCGTTTACGATTGAAAATTCAGGCGGGTTCTTTCGATACGCGTTCCCTCGAACGCGATGCCTAACATGTCCAACACTTCTTCGGGGCGTCCGGTTGCGCCTTCGCGGGCAGAGAGTTTCATGACGATCTTCATCTCTTGCGGCTCTCCCTCGCTCAAGGCAAGGGATTCAATCAACGGACGCAGGTCATATTCCTTGCCGCGGCGGGTTCGGAGAATGGATTCGGCTTGGAGGACGGAATCAATTCTCCGCTTCAGTTCGGACCCGTCAACGGGTTCCGTCAAAGTGACCTCGTACTCCGCCGAGACCACCCGCGTCTGCAAGGCGGGGGCGCGGTCATCCACCTGCTCGATGGCGAGCACTTGAATGCCCGGCGGAAGCGTCTCCTGGAGTGTATCGCGTAATCCCTCCAGCGGTATATCCCTCTCCAGTTTCATATCCAGCACTTCACAGCGGGAGGAAAAGCCGAGCGGCAGAGCCGCCGCCATGCTGATTTTGGGCTGAGGATGAAAACCCTGCGAATAGGCAAGCGGAAGTCCGGCGCGGCGGGCGGCGCGTTCCCACAATTTGTGCAGGTCGAGGTGACCGGTGTAGCGCAGCGCGCCCTGCTTGGAAAACGTAATCTGAATGCGCATTTACTTGAGTTGCACGCCGTTGACCTTCAGCCAGCGGCGGATGGCGTGCGTCTGTTCCCGATATTGTTCGTAGGTGTGGCGGGCGACCTGATTGTACAGGTTGTGGCGCAGGACGGTCTCCTCCTTCATCCTCTCCAGCCCCGAAACGATGGAGCAAAACGCTTCGATTTCCTGCGCGACCAAAGCATCGAGTTCCACGTTCCTGTACCGTTCGACGATCCATTCCGCGGATGTTTCCGCATCCAGCAGAGGAGAGCCGAAATCGGGGTAGCCAAATTCGGCGTGGAAGGCTTCCAGCGCAGATTGGGTCTTGCAAGGGATGTACGGCTGGTTTTCCAGTATCTCCTGCATCCGGTCCGCGAGATATTGTTCATGCGCCCAGATGCATGCCAGCGCATCCTTGACCGACCATCTGCCGGCAACTCCCTTGAGGGTCATGCGTTGGGCGTGACCGACGCGATTCAATAACTGCTCGAACCTGTCGCGTTCACGCAGAATGCGTTCGACGAAGATTTCACGCTGACGGACGTTGGACATTAATCCCCCACCAGCGGCAGCCGATGACTGGTCACTGCTTCGCTGGGCGCTTTGACCGCCGGGCTTTTCACGTCCGGGCACATCCAGGCTTTGCCGGGGTTCTCGCGGCGCAGACCGGCGAACGTCGGCAGGATGCCGCAGGCGTAGCAATTCAGGCGGCAGTCCACGCGGATTTCGCCTTCGAGCGACATGCGGAAATCCTGGAAAAGGAAGTTCTTGCGCACGGCGGCGGTGATGTGCTCCCACGGGAAGACCTCATCGGTGCGGCGCTGGCGGTGGGTGTAGAAGAGCGGGTCGAGTCCGTGCTCAGCGAAGGCTTCCATCCAGGCGTCGTACTTCTTGCCTTCCTGCCAGGCGTCGAACTTGGAGCCTTTCTTCCAGGCGGAGTAAACCACCTCCGCCATGCGGCGGTCGCCGCGCGAGAGCCACGCTTCGAGGAATGAGTCTTCCGCGTTTGTCAGGCTGAGTTTGATGTTTTTGTCGCGGTAGAGTTCACGTTTGAGCAAATCCTGCTTGGCTTTGATCTGTTCGGGCGTATCGCACGAGACCCACTGGAAGGGCGTCTGCGATTTCGGCACGAAGGTGCTCACGCCCGCGTGCAGTTTCGCCTTCCAGCCGATGACCTTGCGCCCTTCGGCGAGTACCCGCTTGCACAGGTCGGCGATGGCTTTCACGTCTTCCAGCGTTTCGCTGGGGTGACCGATCATGAAGTACAGTTTGATGGTGGTCCAGCCGCGGCGGTAGATTTCGCGCGTGGTGTTGATGATGTCTTCATCGGGGATGAACTTGTTGATGATGCGGCGCATCCGTTCGGTGGCGGCTTCGGGCGCGAGCGTGAACCCGCCCGAACGGCGGTCTTTCAATCTCTCCATCAGGTCAATCGAAACCGATTCGATGCGCAGCGACGGCAGAGACACTTTGAGATGCGCGCCGCCGAATTTTTCGCCGACTTTGGTGACCAGTTCGAGCACATGGGAGTAGTCGGAGGAGGACAGGGAGAGCAGCGCCAGTTCTTCGAAGCCGGTGTTCTTCAGCGCCTCTTCCGCCGCCGCCAGGATTTCGTCCACGCTTCTTTCGCGGACGGGACGCGTGATCATCCCTGCGTGACAGAATCTACACCCGCGCGTGCATCCGCGCATGATCTCCACCGAGACGCGGTTGTGAACGATGTCCACGTTGGGGACGATGAATTTGGTCGGCGGGGGAGGCAGTTTGGCGACGATGCGCTTGGTGATGACCTTTGGCACGTCGGGGACGGTGGGTTCGATGCGGGCGACGGTGCCGTCCTCGAGGTAGGTGGTTTTGTAAAATTTCGGAACATACACGCCGGGGATGAGGGCAAGCGCTTGCAGAAGTTTTGAGCGGGCATCGAAAGAGGAAAGAGGGAAGAGGTCGCTTCTTTCATCTTTTCTCTTTCTTTTGAATTCCTGCAGCGTGTTGATGATATCGTGTATCACTTCCTCCCCTTCGCCGATGACGAAGGCGTCAATGAAGGCGTGCATGGGTTCGGGGTTCATGCAGGAGTGCCCGCCGGCGATGATGAGGGGGTGAGCCTCGTCCCGTTCTGCCGAGCGGACGGGGATGCCAGCCAGGTCGAGCACGTTCAGGGCGTTGGTGTAGAGCGTCTCGTAGGGGAGGGTAAAGCCGATGAGGTCGAAGCAGGCTAAGGGTCGTTTTGATTCGAGCGCGTAGAGCGGAATCCCGTGTTCGCGCATGAGGGCTTCCATGTCCAGCCAGGGGGCGTAGGCGCGTTCGGCAAGCGCGTCTTCGCGCTGGTTGATCTGGTCGTAGAGAATCTTCAAGCCCACGTTGGAGACGCCGATGTCGTAGATATCGGGGAAGACGAGGGCAACGCGCGTTTGGACGGCGTTCCAGTCTTTGTACACGCAGTTGAGTTCGCCGCCAACGTAGCGGCCGGGCTTTTGTACCTTTAAGAGGATGCGGTCGAGTTTTTGTTCGATTTGTTCTGGAGTACGCATGAGCGAATTATAACAAGGATTGTCGGAATATCGGCGATGCCCTGTGCGGGCGAGGGGCGTGCAAAGTATCTCGGTTTTTGTGTCAAGCGGCGCGAGATTAATCTCGCGGTACGAATTTACAAAACTTTCGGCATACGATCGGGGAGTAGGAAATTTGTCCGCTTTTCAGACTTGTAAGGCGGTTTGCTATGGAGATATAGGGGCGGTGGACATAGAATTTTATCAACCTACAAACAAGGAGAAGTTTCCATGAAGAGAATTATCTTTTTATTGCTCGTGTCAGTTCTGGCGTTGAGCGCGTGCGCCAGCCCTGTGCCTGCGGAACCGCCCGCCGCCGCTCAACCCGAACCAAGCGCCACGCCGGTGGTCATTATTCAAACCGTGCTTGTGGAACCCACTCAGGCGCCTACTGAAGTTCCGCCTCCCACGCCGCTTCCGCCCACGCCCGAACCGATTGTAGTGACCGTGGTCGTCGAGCCTACTCAGGCTCCCGTCGTGCAGCAGCCGGCTGCGGCTCCCACCACCGACCCGAACGCGCCCATCACGCTGGACCCGGTGCTGGGCAAGGGCGTCTTCACGAACATGACCATTTCCAGCGCCAACCTGACCCTGCGCTGTACGCCGCGCGAGGTGGTGTTCAACATCACCACACCCAACCCCGACATCGTGGATGTGCTTTTCTTCTACCGCATTATGGACCTCAAGCGGCTTTATCAGAAGGATTATAAAAACTTCGGCAAGATGACCGCCAACGGCAACGGCAACTTTACGCTGGTCTTCAAAGGCGAAGACGTTCACCCCAATCTGCGCATTGACGGTTCGTGGCTGGACTTTCAGTTTGTGGGTCTGGCAAAATCGGGCAATGTGGTGGACCGCTCGCAGACCATCGAATCGCAGATCAAATACACTTTCGACTGTCCGTAACCTCAGGCAGTCCATCGAGGGCAGGCGCAAGCCTGCCCTTTTTAATTCTCCTCTTCGTCCCAGCCTCCGCCGTACACCCGTTGCACCGCCCTTTCGATTTCCTCATCGGTATGTTTGTCGCATGCCGCCAGCGGGCGGTTCGCTCCTTTCACCACTTTGCCGCCGGCGCTCATTACTTTGCTGTCAATGTACCTGCCCTGTGCATCGTAGGCAACCAGCAATTGGAACAGGTTTCCGCAGACGATACAGCCGTGAACTTCGCTTTTGCCTTTTGTCTCAGACATGACATCTTCCTTCGTTATTCCGTCAACGCCCGAATCAGTTCCCGGCAAAAAGCGGGAATATCCGCCACGACCCGCCCCCAAACCTGATTCCGCTCTCGAAACGCCGCTTCATCCACCCAAACCGCCCCCGCGTTGACCAGGTCGTCGCGGATGCCGGTGGAGCCGGTGGCGCGCTGTCCGCTTTGGATGATTCCCGCCGAAATGGCAATCGAACCGCCGTGACAGATGATGCCGATGACTTTCCCCGCCTTATCCATGTCTCTGACGAGTTGTTTGACCGCTTGGTAGCGGCGCAGTTTATCGGGCGCCCAGCCGCCGGGCAGAATGAGCGCAAACAAGCCGGCGGCATTCAAGTCGTCAATTTTGGCGTCGGGCGTAATGGTCAGGCCATTCTTGCCGCGCACAGGTTGGAGGGCAAGCGCGGCGGTGAGCACCTTTGCCCCTTCCTCCTGCAGGCGCATGAGCGGGACGTAGTATTCCAGGTCTTCCACCCCTTCTGCGACCAGGGTTGCGATGGTTTTTCCTGTCAGTTTCATTTGTGTCTCCTTTTTACTCGCCAATGATCTTGATCAATACCCGTTTGCGCCGCCGCCCGTCGAATTCGCCGTAGAAAATCTGCTCCCAGGGACCAAAGTCCAACTGTCCATTCGTGACCGCCACCACCACTTCGCGCCCCATGATTTGTCGTTTCATGTGTGCGTCGGCGTTGTCTTCGCCTGTGTCGTTGTGGCGGTATTGACCGATTGGTTCATGGGGGGCGAGTTTTTCCAGCCATTTGTCATAATCCTGATGCAGGCCGCCTTCATCGTCGTTGATGAAGACCGAAGCGGTGATGTGCATGGCGTTGACCAGCGCCAGCCCCTCGCGGATGCCGCTTTCACGCAGCGCCTCCTCCACCTGCGGCGTGATGTTTACAAAGCCGCGCCGGGCGGGGATATTGAACCAGAGTTCTTTGCGGTAGGATTTCATATTCATCTCGTGCAACGGGATTTATCAGTGGTCATTTTACTAGACTCCTCCTTATCATGGGAGACGCTCCCTGTGCAGGGAAAAAATCAGTCACAGATTTCACAGATTATCACGGACTGGAATAAAAAATCCGTGTAAATCTGTGCTAATCCGTGGCAAAAATCCAACCATGGTTAAGTACAGTCCTGCCCTGCGGAGCGGTCGAACAACCTTTACCATATCTTTATAATCGCTTTACGCCCTCTTCAATGACCAATCCTATACTGGTGTCATAAGACAGCACACAAAATAGTATTAAGCGCAAGGCAGGCGGACATTGGAACACATCCACCGATGCGAGCAGCGTAAGAGACGCTCTCTAGCGTTGGACTTTGCGCTGTACTGATAGTGTGATGAACAAAAAACAGGAGACAACCCATGAATAAAACTTTATCCACCACTCTGACCGTCCTTGCAGTTCTGGCGCTGGCGGCGGTTATCTTCTTCGCGGGGGGCATGTATGCCCGCGCGAATGCCTTCGGACCCTCCATGATGTTCGGGTATGGCTGGAACAAGAGCAATGCCTATGGACCCGGCATGATGATGAATGGACGTGAACCGTCCATGATGGGCGGCTACGGCTACAACAACGCAAATCTTCCCGCCTTGACCCTCGATCAGGCGAAAGCCGCCGCAGAGAACTATCTGGCGAATCTGAACAACCCTGATTTGGAGATCGCCGAAATCATGATTTTCGACAATAACGGCTATGTCATCGTCAAGGAAGCCGGCACCGGCGTCGGCGCATTTGAACTGCTCGTTGACCCCGTTTCACGGGTTGCTTACCCTGAACATGGTCCTAACATGATGTGGAACGTGAAATACAGCGGTATCAACCACCAATACATGACACTTGCACATGGCGCAGGCGGACCAGGCTACGGTATGATGAGGGGCGGAATGATGGGCGGCTACGGTAACATGATGCAGAATTGGAATACCACCACTCCCCTTAACGCCGCCGCTGAAATGACCGTCACCCCTGAACAGGCGTTTGAATATGCCCAAAAGTATCTCGATGCGAACTTTACAGGCGCGACCGTCGAACATTCGACACAATTCTACGGTTATTACACGCTCGACTTCGGGAAAGATGGCAAGATCACAGGCATGTTGAGCGTCAACGGCTATAACGGACAGGTCTTCCTCCACACCTGGCACGGCACGTTCATCGAAGAGGCTGAGTACGAGTAAGCCGCCGCTGTTTGGTCCGCCGTGAAACGTCCCGAGGGGTTGGGGTATCACTCAACCCCCTCGGGACGGTCTATTGAAAATGCAGGTAGAATCGCAGTATGACAAAAATTCTCGTTATTGACGATGAACCGTCCATCACCAAATTGGTCAGCGCCTATCTCAAGCCCGAGGGATATGAGGTTTTTGTAGCATCAGATGGAAATGCAGGACTCAAAGCCGCGCGCGCATTCAAACCCGACCTGATTATTCTGGATGTCATGCTCCCCGGTATGGACGGGATCGAATTGCTTTCACGCCTGCGCCGCGAATCGGATGTGTATGTGATTATGCTCACGGCAAAGACCGAAGAGACGGATAAGATCGTGGGGTTGTCAGTCGGCGCGGATGATTACGTGACCAAGCCTTTCAGTCCGCGCGAATTGGCGGCAAGGGTCAAAGCGGCGCTGCGGCGCATCGAAACGGGATCAGGTTTGGGCGGAGAGCGAAGCGTGTTGTCGTTCAAACATGTCCGCATGGATGTTGGAGCGCGCAAGGTCAGCGTGGACGAAACTCCCGTTGAGTTGACAGCCATCGAGTTCGACCTGCTAAAGACGCTGGCTGAAAATCACGGGCGTGTTTTGACGCGCGAACAATTGCTCGAAAAGGTGTGGGGCGGCGAATATTTTGGCGAAATACGCGTGGTGGACGTACATCTGGGTCATATTCGACATAAACTTGGGCGCGATGATTTAATCTCCACCGTGCGCGGTGTGGGGTATCGCTTCGAGGATGAGCCGCTGTAAGCGAGGAACAATGATGGATTATTTCCGCCGGCATTTGGGCGCAAAGATATTTTTTTCGTATCTGGTGATTATCCTCCTGGGCGCGGCAGTTCTGTTCGCTGCCAGCCAGTTTATTTTGCCGGCTGCGTTCAATCGGCACATGATGGGCATGGGCTCCATGATGAACGGCGGCATGATGATGGGCGGGTCCGATTCGATGCCGCAACTCTATCTTGATTTTCGCGCCAGCTTCAATGAGGCGCTGATGTATGCCGCGCTGGCAGCGACGGCTGCCGCCCTCGCGCTCAGTTTTATTTTTAGCAGAAGCGTTGTCGCGCCCGTGCTGGCAATGTCTCGCGCTGCGCAGCGCATCGCCGAGGGACGTTACGACGAGCGTGTGCAAATCAACGGCAACGATGAACTCGCGCAGCTGGCGTTGCGGTTCAATCAAATGGCTGAAAAACTGAATGAAATCGAAGCCATGCGGCGGCGGTTGATTGGCGATGTCAGCCACGAATTGCGCACGCCGCTCACTGCCATCAAAGGTTCGATGGAGGGGCTCATGGACGGCGTCCTGCCTGCAAACGATGAGACCTATCAACAGATTTACCTCGAAGCGGATCGCCTCAACCGTCTCGTGGATGATTTGCAGGAACTCAGCCGCGTCGAAGCCCGCGCCTATCCATTGGATATTCGCTCGTTGGATGTTCCTTCGCTCGTGCAGACTGTAACCAAACGACTCGCGCCGCAAGCCCAATCCAGGCGCATCGCTCTGGACCTCGAACTGACACCCAACCTTCCGCCGCTCCTCGCCGATGAAGACCGCACACTGCAAATCCTGACGAACCTTGTGAGTAACGCAATTCAATACACGCCGGAGGGCGGAAGAGTCACACTCTCGGCGAAACAAACGGATAAGGAGATTCAAATCTCTGTCCGCGACACAGGCATTGGGATTCCGCCTGAACACCTTCCCCACATCTTCGACCGCTTCTACCGTGTGGACAAATCCCGCTCGCGTCGGGCAGGCGGCGGGAGCGGCATCGGCTTGACGATTGCGCGCGCCCTTGTCGAGGCGCAGGGAGGGCGCATTTGGGTGGAGACAACCGCCGAGGGGCAGGGAAGCGTGTTCGCTTTCACGCTGCCCATCGCAAAATAGAAGTTGTTGTCTTTGCGCCGGCGCATCCTGTCCGGCGCGCTGACCATCCGTTCCCCTGCTGTTATTCGAAAAATAAATCTCAAGTCTCCGTAACTATTCAGCCATAGAGAAAAAACGATTGCAAATGTGACTGCACTGAAAAAACCTTTTCTTACCACGAAGAACACAAAGACCACGAAGTTTTTTAAATCATCTTGCATCGAATTTCAAGATTCT